>DAOQTN010000016.1:8409-16414 GCA_035340555.1 Anaerolineaceae bacterium
GACCCCGCTGGTGATCTTGATGGTGGCCCTGGGGCTGTGGCCCATGTGGCTGCTCCAGCCCATCAATGCATCGGTGATGTATCTCATCAACAATGTATTTTCGATCGTCAATCTTTGGTAGCGAGGTGAAGGCATGACATTTCCTTTCCTGGGCTTAACCATCTTCATCCCGCTGCTGGCCGGCCTGGTCATTCTGCTGCTTCCGGCCCGGTTCAAAAACTGGGTGCGCGGGATCGCCCTCGGGGCCGCCACGCTCACCCTGCTGCTGTCGATCATCATTTATGCCCGCTACGATACCGCGGCCGGGGGGTACCAGTTCATCGAGCATCTTCCCTGGGTCCCGGCGCTGGGCATCTCCTACTATGTTGGCGTGGATGGCATCAGCGCCCCATTGGTGCTGCTGGCCGGCATTGTGATCTTCTGCGGTGTGCTGGTCTCCTGGAAGGTTGAGGAACGCATTCATGAGTTCTTTGCCTTTCTGTTGTTTTTGGGCACCAGCGTTCTGGGGGTGTTCGCTTCACTGGATCTGTTCCAGCTGTTCTTCTTCTTTGAACTGGCGGTTTTCCCCAAGTACCTGATGATCGTCATCTGGGGCTCGCCCAAGACCCGGGAATACGGCGGCATGAAGCTGACGTTATATCTCTTCCTGGGCTCGGTGATTGCCCTGGTTGGTGCTCTGGCGCTTTACTTCGGCTCAGGACTGCAGACTTTTGACATGCTTGAACTGGAAAAGGCTGGTTTTGCCACCGAATTTCAGCGGCTCTGGTTCCCATTTGTGTTTCTGGGCTTTGGCATTCTGGGGGGCATCTTCCCCTTCCATTCGTGGGCCCCGGACGGTCACGTGGCCGCCCCAACGGCCATCTCCATGCTTTTGGCCGGGGTTGAAATGAAGGTGGGTGTCTTTTCAGCCCTGCGGGTTGGCATCATGCTCCTGCCCGAGGGGGCGCAGCTGTGGTCGCCGTTGATCCTGGCCCTGGGCACCATCAACGTGGTTTACGGCGCCTTTATCGCCCTGATCCAGACGGATTTCAAATATGTGATCGGCTTTTCCTCGGTGTCTCACATGGGCCTGGTCCTGATCGGCATGGCCACGCTTTCGAAGGAGGGCCTGCTGGGGGCCGGCATGCAGATGTTCTCCCATGGGGTGATGACGGCTCTCTTCTTTGCCGTCGTCGGCATGGTTTATGACCGGGCCCATACCCGGGAGATTGGCCAACTGGGGGGGTTGTTCAAAAAAATGCCCTGGGCCGCGCTGGGCTTCATCGTTGGCGGCCTGGTCTCAATGGGCATGCCGGGTTTCTCGGGCTTTGTGGCCGAGTATCCCATTTTCATGGGAGCCTGGCGAACCGCCCCATGGGTGGCAGTGATCGCGGTGTTGGGGATCCTCATCACGGCGGCCTACATTCTGCTGGTGGTGCGGCGGGTCTTCTTTGGAAACCTGCCGGAGACCCTGGCTGCGGTTGAAGATGTGTCCTGGCGGGACAAACTGGTCATCGGCCTGCTGTCAATCACCATGATTGCCCTGGGCTGGTTCCCTGCCCTGATGACGCCGTTGTTGGAGCAGGGTGTGAACTACATCCTCAAGTTGGTGGGAGGTGCATAGTGGATACTGCAACGTATACCCCTGCCATGCTGCTGGCAATCCTGCCTGAAATTTCCTTGGTGGTTTTGGGGGCGGTTCTGCTGGTGTTGGACCTGATCTGGGGTGATCGCCGCTGCGGGCGGTTGGGCTGGTTCACCGCCGGGGGCATGGTGGTCATCATGGCCCTCAGTTTGGCCTTTGCCCGTCCCACGGCCGAAGCCCGGTTGATTTTTGGTGGCATGCTTCGCCTGGATATGGCCGGCTTTGTTTTTCGCATGCTGTTCCTGTCTGGAGCCGCCCTGACGGCGCTGTTCTCGCTGCAGGATGAAGACCTCTGTGTCAAGGGTGAATTCTTTGTCCTGCTGACAGTGAGCACCCTGGGGCTCAGCCTGATGGCCTCCGCCGCGGACCTCATCATGCTCTACCTGGCCATGGAGACCGCCTCGCTGCCGCTGTATGCCATGGCCGGTTTCCGCCTGAACAACCCGCGCTCTGCTGAAGCGGGCATCAAGTACCTGCTTTTTGGAGCCATGTCTTCCGCGTTGATGCTTTACGGTTTCAGCCTGATCTACGGCCTGGGCGGGACGACCAACCTGTACGGCCTGGGCGCGCCCCTGTCGGCCGGCGACCTGCCGTTTTTAAGTCTGGCCATTGCTGCACTCCTGGCACTGGCCGGATTTGCCTTCAAAATCAGCGCCGTCCCGTTCCACTTTTGGGCGCCGGACGTTTACCATGGCGCCCCGACCCAGGTGGCCGGGTTCCTCTCCACTGCCTCCAAGGCCGCCGGCTTTGTGGTGCTGCTGCGGGCCCTGGCCGTGCTCTTCCCCATGATCAGCGATTTTTGGCAGGTGGTGGTGATTGTGCTGGCCATTGCCAGCATGACCCTGGGCAACCTGCTTGCCCTGACTCAAAAAAGCCTCAAGCGGCTGCTGGCCTATTCCTCCATTGCCCAGGCAGGTTACATCCTGGTGGGGGTGGCGGCCAATAACGAGATTGGCGCAGCTGGAGCAATCTATTACCTGATCTCCTACCTGGTCACCAACCTGCTGGCTTTTGGGCTGGTCATGGTGGTGGAGCGGACTGCCGGCACGGATGACTTGACGGTGTTTGCCGGACTTGGCCGGCGCTCCCGCCCGTTGGGCCTCCTGCTGCTGGCTGCCATGCTGTCCCTGGGTGGCATTCCGCCGTTTGCGGGTTTCTTTGGCAAACTCTGGGTGTTTGGCGGTGCGGTCCAGGCCCATCTCTGGTGGCTGGCCTTGATCGGCCTGCTCAATTCGGTCATCGGTTTGTACTACTACCTGCGGGTCCTCAAGATTGCCTACCTCGATCCGGCTTCGGGCGAATTTTCCGTGTCTGTCATCCGGGGCTGGGCCCTGGCCTTGGGACTGTGCGCCCTGGGTGTCGTTGTACTGGGCGTCATCTATGCTCCGGTTTATGACTGGGCCGTGCAGGCCGCCCAGACTTTGCTCTCATATTGATTGACGCCATTTTTTTGCCTGTGATATAATTTTCACACATGAGCTCAACCAGCCCGGCCGATCCTCAGAAAAAACAGCGCGCCATCAACACGACCATTGCCGTCCTGGCAGGTCAGGTGGGATGTCTCACGCTGGTCGTTCTGGCTGCGGCAGTGCTGGGCGGCATGTGGTTGGATGCCCGTCTGGGGTCCAAACCCACCTTCACGGTGGGGCTGCTGCTGGTCAGCATTCCAGTTTCGGTCATTCTTATGCTGGTTGTGGCCCGCAAGGCGATTGCCAAAATCAAACCCCAACCCCAACCCCAATCCCAACCCACAAATCCCCAATCTGCGCGCGATGAGGAGGCTGTCGTTGACAAAAAAGCGTAAATTCTTTTCGGGGAAGCATCGCTGGTGGGTGCTGCTGTTCATTCTCCTGGGTATCTTGTCGTGTGCTTTATCGACCTGGATACCCATGCTCAAGCCCGTCCAGCCGCACCTCCAGGTGGCACCGGAGAAGCTGATAGAAGAACCGCTCTTCACCCTGCCGGTGCTGGGTGACTTCTACCTCTTCAATACCCTGCCCACCCTGATCCTGACCCTGATTCTAATCTTTGTCCTGGCCTATGCCATCAAGCGCTCGGCTCAAAGGATGGAAAAGGATCTTGTGCCGCGCGGCCTGGCCGGCGCTTTTGAGGCTCTGGTTGAGACCCTCTACAATATGACCGAAAACTCGGCCGGCGCCAAATTTGCCAAGCAGATTTTCCCCTGGTTTGCCGCGTTCATGATTTATGTGCTGTTTGCCAATCTGCTCAAAATCATCCCCGGTTTTGAGACCATTGGCATCATGCACCACGCAGCCGAGGGTGGGCACGACATTGGAGAGCTGTTTGGCAACTGGTACACCCTGCTGGCCGGTGATGCGCATGGCGAAGGCTATGTGCTCACCCCCTTCCTGCGCGGCATCTCGGTTGACCTGAACTTCACCCTTGGTTTGGCGCTCATCTCGGTTTTTATGACCCAGGTGATCGGCTTCCGGGCCCAAGGTTGGGGCTACCTGCTCAAGTTTGCCAACGTCCGCACCCTCTTCTCCAAACCCTTCTTCGGGGCCATGGACTTCCTGGTGGGCCTGCTCGAACTGATCTCCGAGTTTTCCAAGATCATCTCGTTTGCCTTCCGGTTGTTTGGCAATATGTTTGCAGGGGTGGTGTTGGTGGCCCTGATTGGGAGCATGCTGCCGGTATTTCTCCCCTCGTTCATTTACCTGTTTGAATTCTTCATCGGACTCATCCAGGCGTTTGTGTTCGGCATGTTGACCATGGTCTTCATGTCGATGGTCACACACAGTCATGGCGGCGAAGAACACGCCGAAGCGCATTAATCTTTCGGATACAAAATCACCACAGGAGTAACTCAAATGGAAGAAGCGATTATTACGGCAGGACGTTACATCGGCGCAGGGCTTTCAATGATTGGTGCCCTCGGCGGCGGTATCGGTATTGGCCTCAGTGTACAGGGGGCTCTCGAAGGCATGGCCCGCAATCCCGATTCGTATGGCAATTTACTGACCAATATGATCCTGGGTATCGCCTTCTCGGAAGCGATCGCCATTTATTGTCTGGTGATTTCCTTCCTGCTGCTCTTCAAGATCGTCTAACCCTCACCAAAGGAGTGCACCTTGGATAAACTGGGTATCAATCTAGGTTTTTTGGTTGTCCAGATCCTGTCCTTTCTCACCATCTATGTGGTGCTAAAGGCCTGGGCCTTCAAACCGATCATGAACATGCTGGAGAAACGCCGTGAGCGTGTGGCCCAGGGGCTGGAGGATGCCCGGATCGCGGCTGAAGCCCGGGCCAATGCTGAGCGTGAGGCGGCGGCGGTGATGGCTGAAGCGCAGAACAAGGCGGCTGAAGTCATGCGGGAAGCCTCAACCCGGGCTGAGTCGGTTCAGCGCGAATATCGCGCCCAGGCCGAGGCGGATATTGCCAAAGCCCGTGAAGCCTCCATGGCTGAAATTGAACAGGAGCGCAATCGCATGCTGGGTGAACTGCGCGGCCAGGTGGTCACCCTGGCGATGGCGGCCGCCCAGCGCGTGGTCCAGGACACCATGGACGAGAAGCGCCAGCACGCCCTGCTGGATGAATTCTTCTCCGGCGTTAAAAGCGGTAAGGTGGTTGTCTTGGAAGGTGAGACCTTCACCGGCCAGGCGGCTGAAGTGGTCAGCGCCCTGCCTTTGAATGAGAAAGAACAGGCCACCGTCCTGCAGGAAATGAAATCCATGCTGGGCGGGGATCCGGCGGTCAATTTCCGGGTGGATCCGTCCATTTTAGGTGGATTGGTGGTGCGCGTAGGCGACCGGGTGGTGGACGGCTCGTTTGCCGGCCAGCTGGCCACACTGCGCCAGAACTTACAGTAATCCTGCGGGTGATGATTTCAGGAGTCGAGGCTTTTGCCCGGGCCAGGGTGTCCGGGGGGAGGTCTCGACTCTTTGTTTGACCCGGCATTTCTTTCGGCGGCCACAAGTCGTCACCCACAAGTCGTCACCCACAAGTCGTCACCCACCAATTTGTCAGGAATTGTCCCCCAAGTCTGGTTGTGCCCCAGCCGTTTTTCAATCCCAGCGGTTCGGATACCCCAGCCGTTTTTCTACCCCAGCAGTTCTAATCTTCCTACAGGTGAACGCATGCCGAAACTTTCCGATTTAATTCACGCCCTGCCGGTTGCCCCACTGTCCCGCAGTGGATTTGCTGATCCGGACATCACCGGGGTGGTGTTGGATTCGCGTCAGGTATTAGCGGGCCATATTTTTGTTGCCCTGGTGGGGGGCAGTCTGGATGGCCACCGCTACATTCCCGGGGCGGTCCAGTCCGGGGCCGCCGCCGTTGTGGGCACCCGCGCCGCGGTCGAGTTTGCCAAGTTGCCGGTGCCGTACATCCAGGTGGCGGATGACCGTCTGTCCCTGGCCTACCTGGCCGCCGCCTATCATGGATTCCCGGCCCGGCAGCTGACGGTTATCGGGGTCACAGGCACCGATGGGAAAACCACCACCGCCAATCTGATTTACCAGATTATGCGTACCGCCGGGATCCAGACCGGGATGATCACGACCATCAATGCGGTCATTGGTGACGCCGCCCTGGATACCGGCTTTCATGTGACCACCCCCGAAGCGCCCGATGTGCAGCGGTATCTGGCGCAAATGGTGGCCGCCGGGCTGAGCCATGTCATCCTGGAAACCACCTCGCATGGCTTGGCCCAGCACCGGGTGGCGGCTTGTGACTATGACATCGGTGTGGTCACCAACATCACCCATGAGCACCTGGATTATCACGGGTCAATTGAAGCCTATCGCGCCGCCAAGGCGCGGCTGTTTACCGGCCTGGCCGAAACGCCGGCCAAATCCCACGGCTGCCCCCGCCTGGCGGTCCTGAATGCGGATGATGGGGTCTATGACAGTTTACGCCGGCTGACGTCGGTCCGCCAGGTGGCCTACAGTCTGGCGCCGGGGGCGGATCTTTATGCGACGGATATTGTCCACGATGCCTCCGGCCTTCACTTTATGGCCGTGGGCCCCAATTTCCGGCAGTCCGTGTCCAGTTCTCTGGTGGGCACCTTCAATGTTTCCAACTGCCTGGCTGCTCTGGCGGTCACTGTGCTGGGCCTGGGGCTTGACCCGGCCCAGGCAGCTGCCGGCATTGCTGGCTTGCAGGGGGTGCCGGGACGCATGGAACGGATTGACCTGGGACAGGACTTCACCGCGATTGTGGACTTCGCGCACACGCCCAATGCCCTGCGCCGGGCGCTGGAAGCCGTCCGCCCGCTGACGGCGGGCCGGGTGCTGGTTGTATTTGGCTCAGCCGGGCTGCGCGATCGCGCCAAGCGCCGCCTGATGGCTGAAGTTGCGGCCGAACTGGCCGATCTGACCTATCTGACCGCCGAAGACCCGCGCACCGAATCCCTGGAGGAGATCCTGGCTGAAATGACCGGCGCTGCGTGTGCCCGCGGGGCGGTGGAGGGCGCAACCGTCTTCCGCATCCCGGACCGGGCTGCCGCCATCCGCCAGGCGGTCCGCGCCGCCCGGTCCGGTGACGTGGTCATCTGCTGCGGCAAGGGCCACGAGCAGTCCATGTGTTTTGGCGACGTTGAGTATCCCTGGGATGATCGGATTGCCCTGCGGTCTGCTCTCGCCCAACAACTGGGCCTGCCGGGGCCACAAATGCCGCTCTTGCCCACCAACCAGGAATAATTTGATCCTGCAGCTGCAGGAACTTTTTTGACCCAGGAGTGAACCATGCCTGCATTGGCTGCCCTTTCTGACTTGCAAGGTCTGTGGCGGGGGATCACCCATTTATGGCTTTCTCCAGCTGAGCCGGTGCGATTGTCTGAGACAACCGCTGCCGTTACAGCAATTGCCCAGGATCAATTTACCGAGATTCAATACACCTGGGCCGAAGGCGGAAAACCGCAGGAAGGCCGGCTGATTCTGGGCCAGGCCCCCGATTCCGACGCGGTGAAAGCGGTTTGGTTTGACACCTGGCATATGCAGAACGAGTTTATGATTTGCGCCGGGCGCAGCAATCCACCCAATGGGGTGTGCGTCAAAGGTGCGTATCCGGCGCCATATGGACCGGATTGGGGCTGGCAAATCGCCATCGTGCCTGAAGGATCAACCGCCTTCCGATTGATCATGCATAACCTGCCCCCGGATGGGCAGGCCTTATTGGCTGTGGAAGCCGCTTATACACGTCAAGAATAATCCCCCGCGGCCAGACTTGCCTTGGCAGCTGTTCAACAACAACGCTCCGTTTCTGCTGCAGAGCTTTGACCGCAGGTCATCCGCTGATCAAACCTCAAACAAACTGGTATTTTTACGGATTTTAGGGTATCCTTTAAGAACTGGGGCGCAGACCGTTGCCCTTAACCGTTTGATTTTATATTCTCCCCAGGAGGACGCCATGATAAAAGAA
>DAOQTN010000017.1:0-15844 GCA_035340555.1 Anaerolineaceae bacterium
CAGCTATTTTGGCCCCTACCTCAAATTTGCCGGCTTTGACGCCCTCGAAGTTCAGGGGATTGCCGACCAGGAAGTCATCATCTTTATTGACGGTGATGAGGGTCTGGTCCGGATCGAGGCGGCACCGCTGGATCCCATCGACACCCATCAGCTGGCTCCTCTGCTGACCAAAATGTATGCCCGGGATGAGAAGGATCAGCGGTCCATCTCTGTGATCAGCGCCGGGCAGGCGGCGGCCCACGTGCCCATGTGCGGCCTCAATGTGAGTTATTACGATCCCCGCCGGGATGAGGTGCGCATCAAGCAGGCCGCCCGCGGTGGGGCGGGCACTGTGCTGCGCCACAAGCACATCAAGGCGATTGTGGTGCGTTACAGCCAGATGAGCGGCACCAGCAATGGCCCGGCCAACGCCGACTTGATTCGCAAGGCCGGCCAGCGCATCAACCACGAGATCACCGAGTTTGATTCCTCCCAAAACGACATGCGCGGCAATGGCACCCCCTACCTGGTGGAGATCATGAGCCGCTTTGACCTGCTGCCAATCGAAAATTTCCGCTTCGGTTCCGATCCCCGCTCGTCCCAAATCGCCGGCGCCATCTGGAAGGGCATGTACGACCGCCGCGGTCCGGATGGCTGCTGGTACGGCTGCACCATGGCCTGCGCCCACGCGGTGCCGCATTTCCACCTTCAGACCGGCCCCTATGCCGGCCAGGTGGTCTTTGTCGACGGCCCGGAATACGAAACCCTGGGCGCGGTGGGCTCAAATCTCTCCCTCTGGGAACCGGAGCAGATGCTGGAAATCAACTTTTATGCCGACACCTACGGCATTGACTCAATTTCTTTGGGCAACTCGATTGCCTATGCCATGGAGTGCTACGAGTACGGCGTGCTGAACCGGGAACGCACCGGCGGGCTGGATTTGAGCTGGGGCAACTTTGAGGCGGTCATGACCCTGATCCACCAAATGGCCACCGGTGAAGGCTTCGGGGTCACCGTTGGGCAGGGCACCTGGGCCATGTCCCGGTTGTTTGCCGAACAGTACGGGGCGGATGCCCAATTGATGAAGGATATTGCCATGCACGTCAAAGGCATGGAGATTTCCGAGTATATCCCGCGCGAATCCCTGGCCCAGCAGGGCGGCTATGCCCTCGCCTCCAAGGGGGCCCAGCACGATGAGGCCTGGCTGATTTTCATGGACATGGTCCACAAGCAGCTGCCCACCTTTGAGGACAAAGCCGAGGCGCTGTTTTATTTCCCGATCTGGCGCACCTGGTTCAGCCTGCACGGGCTGTGCAAGCTGCCCTGGAACGACATCATCCCGGTCAGCAACCGCTCCCTGCCGCCCAAGGAAGCCGCCAAGGTCCCCGAGCATGTCGAGAACTATACCTGGCTTTATGAGGGTGTGCTGGGTAAACCGATCACGATTGAAGGCATCCTGGCCGAATCGGAGCGGGTCTACCAGTTCCAGCGGGTTTTCAACCTGCGGCTGGGATTTGGCACCCGCGAATACGACATTCCCCCTTACCGGGCGGTGGGTCCGGTCACGGCAAAGGAATACGACTCCCGGGCCGAGCGCTATGATCGCCAGCTCCGGGAGGAGGTTGGGGTGGAACCGGATGGACTGACCACCCTGGAGAAAATGGCCCTGATCCGCCGCTACCGGCTGGAACGCTATGACCGGCTGGTCGATGCGGTCTACAAGCGCCGCGGTTGGACGGAAAACGGCGTGCCCACCGTGGAGACACTGCAGCGCAACGGGATTGATTTCCCCGACCTGGTGGCCCTGGTGCGGCGCCACGGCTGCTGATCCCCCGGCCCGGGCCGGCCGGTTCCATTGGCAGACTGATGATCCGCCCACCCGGAGAGGGGTGGGCGGTTTGTTGTCACGGCTCCGACGGTGGCGGAAGCGGGAGTTCGACCCCGGTGACCAGCAGGGTGTTGCACCCGGCATCCCGCCAGGTGTGGCTCCAGACCCCGCGCGGGGTGTAGCGGCGCAGTTCCAGAATTTCCCGGCCGGTGATGGTGACCGTATCCCCGGGGTGGAGCGCCATCAACTGGTCGTAGATATCCGGATCGGTGGTGACGATGTGCAGCAGATTGAGGCTGCCGGCGGGCTCCTGGTCGTTGAGGGCGTACCAGTAAAAATGATGGTCCGAGACCCGGGTGGAGACCCGCTCCGGGTCGGCAAAATCCCCCGTGGTCACCAGGATGTCATGGGTCAGGATCGGAAAATAGGGATCGTAATCGGTGTTGACGTGCCGGATGAGGCCGCTGAAAACCGAGTCCCGCTCCTGTTCATAGATGATCTGCCAGAACTGGCCCTTGCTGCCGTCAATCTGGCTGCGGTCCTCGGCCAGGGTGTAATTGTCAAACTGCGGCCGGTCGATCCCCCAGAAGTCAAAATTCTGATCATTGGCCGTGCAGCCGCTGATCAAGCCCCACAGGACCCCCAGCAGCAGCAGCAGCGCGAGGCGGCGGGGGGCTGCGGCCGGGCGGGCTGGGGTATCCAGGCGGGCTGGCGTGGCCGGCGGGGCCGGGGGCGTCGGGGCGGCCGGCATGGCTGAAACGGTCGGGCGGATTGGGGTTGGGGTTGACATGATGGCGATTCTATCAGGTATAATGGGACAAATCATGGCCGGAGGTGACAGGACAGAGTATAGCGCATCTTTGAAAAACGAACAGCGCACGGCCCAGGTGGGGGATTGACTTGGGTGACGAGGAGGAGGGTTCACGGCCGCAGGGCTGTGTTAACCGGCGAGAACAGGCCGCCTGCCTGGACGCCGGGAAAATCGAAGGATCAGCGGAAGCCCTCCGGGACTGTCACGGCAGTTCCACGTTTTTCGACCATCGTTTCAACCCGGGGCCACCCGCCCCGGGCTGCAGCTGCAGGCTGTCCCTTCCGGGACGGCCAAGGAGTTCCTATGTGTGGTATTGTTGGATATATTGGCGGGCAGAACGCCACGCCAATCATTTTGAACGGCCTGCGCCGGCTCGAATATCGGGGCTACGATTCGGCCGGCATTGCCGTGATCGAAGCCGGCCAGATCCAGGTGCGGCGCGAGGCCGGAAAATTGGGCCGCCTGGCGGCCCTGGTTGAGGCCCAGCCGCTGCAGGGGCCGGTCGGGGTCGGGCACACCCGCTGGGCCACCCACGGCGAACCCAGCGCCCGCAATGCCCATCCCCATCTGGGCGGCACCGGGACTGTGGTGCTGGTCCACAACGGCATTGTGGAGAACTATTTGGAACTGCGGGCCGAACTGGCTGCCGCGGGGGTGCAGTTCAATTCAGACACCGATACCGAGGTCATCGTCCACCTGATTGAGCGCTTCCTGGCCGGAGGGGGGGACCTGGAGGAGGCGGTGCGCCAGGCGCTGTTGCAAATCCGTGGCGCCCACGGGGTGGTGGTGCTGTCCGCCTTGGAACCCGACAAGATGATTGCCGCCCGCATCGGCAACGCCGGCGGAGTGGTCATCGGCCGGGGCGAGGATGAAAACTTCATCGCCTCCGACATCCCGGCCATCCTGGATCACACCCGGCGGATGATGTTCCTGGAATCCCATCAAATGGCCGTGGTCACGCGCGCCGCGGTGACGGTGAAAACCCTGGCCGGCCGGCCGGTCACCCTGGAGGAGCATCAAATCGGCTGGGATCTGGTCTCGGCCGAGAAGGGCGAGTACCGCCATTTCATGCAGAAGGAGATTCATGAACAGGTCCGCTCGCTGACCGACACCCTGGCCGGACGGGTCGATTTTGATGCCGGCGAGATCCGGCTGCCGGAGTTGAACCTGCTCCCCGAACTGGCCCGGCGCATCCGCAAGATTGTCATCACCGCCTGCGGCACCGCGGCCCACGCCGGCATGGTGGGCAAGGTGTTGATTGAGCACATTGCCCGGGTGCCGGTTGAGGTGGATATCGCCTCGGAGTTCCGCTACCGGGATCCGCTGGTCGATGAGGACACGGTGGTGCTGGCCATCAGCCAGTCGGGCGAGACCGCCGACACCCTGGCCGCAATGGAGGAGGGACGCCGGCGCGGCGCCATCATCTGGTCGGTGGTCAACGCCATCGGCTCCCAGGCCATGCGGGTGGCTGACGGCTATATTGCCATGCAGAGCGGACCGGAGATCGGGGTGGCCTCCACCAAGGCCTTCACCGCGCCGCTGGTTGACCTGTACATGCTGGCGGTACTGCTGGGGGAACTGCGCGGCAGCCTGGCCCCGGCGGATCGCCGCCGGCTGGTGGCGGACCTGCGCCTGGTGCCCGATCTGGTGGGGCGCTGTCTGGACCGCGCCGACGAAGTGGTGCGGGCCGCCCGCGAACTGCGCTACATCCGCAACATCCTCTATTTGGGGCGGGGCATCAGCATGCCAATCGCCTATGAGGGGGCGCTCAAACTCAAGGAAATTTCGTATATCCATGCGGAGGCCTATGCCGCCGGGGAAATGAAGCATGGGCCGATTGCCCTGATCGACCGCGACCTGCCGGTGCTGGCCCTGGCGCCGCAAGATCCCTGGCATGAGAAGATGATCAGCCAGATTGAGCAGGCCCGCTCGCGCGGCGGCAGTGTCCTGGTGGTGGCCACCGAGGGGGATGAGCGGGTGGAGCCGCTGGCCGACTACGTCTTCCGGGTGCCGCCCACCCCCTGGCTGCTCAGCCCGGTGGTGACAGTGGTGCCGCTGCAGCTGTTTGCCTATCACATTGCCGCGTTGAAAGGTCTGGACGTCGACCAGCCGCGCAACCTCGCCAAATCTGTCACGGTGGAATAAACGCCGGGACCGGGAATTGCGGTATACTGGGGGCTGGAAACACCCGTTTCCAGTCCCCGGTCCGGGCTGTTTCCGCCCCTGTCCCTGTCCCCGCCACTGTCCCTGTCCCCCCGCCGCTGCCCCTGCCCCCGCCCCTGTCCCTGCCCCTCCCCTGTCCAGGCCCATGTCCACGCCCATGTCCACACCCACGCCCATTCTTGCCCGCCTGAAATCGCTGCATTTTTCCGACCGTTCCATCCCTTGGGCCCTGTTGCTGGCCTGTCTGCTCAGCTACGGCCTGCTCATCCCCTGGCTGGGGTTCTACTGGGATGACTGGCCCTACATCCTGCTCTACCGCACCCAGGGGCCGCTGGGCTACATCCCCTTCCTGGCCTCCGACCGGCCGTTTTCCCCTCTGATTCATGTGGCAATTTCCGCCGTATTGGGGGACTGGCAGCTCGGATATCACCTGCTGATGCTCCTCGTCCGCTGGCTGGCGGTGCTGGCCTTCTGGTGGGTGCTGCGCACCATCTGGCCGCAGCACGCCCGACGGCTGGTCTGGGCCCCCTTCCTGTTTGCAGTGTATCCGGGTTTCACCCAGCAGCCCCTGGCGGTCATCTATACCCTGCATTGGCCCAACATGATCATTGCCATCCTGTCGCTGGGCTGGACGGCGCTGTCTCTGCGGGAGGGCATGGGGGCCTCCCGGCGCCGTCTCTGGACGGCGCTGGCGCTGAGCGGTCCGCTCAGCCTGCTGGTGATGGAGTACTTTTTCGGTTTTGAACTGCTGCGGGCGCTGCTGATCTGGCAGCTGCTGGGCTCCCGGCGGCTGGGGCGGCGCCGGCGTCTGACCCAAACATTGCTGGCCTGGCTGCCCTACGGCCTGGTGCTGGCAATTTTCCTGGTCTGGCGGGTGGCCTTTTTCCGCTTTCCCACCTATTCGCCCGTGGTGCTCGACCGGCTGGCCGCCGCGCCGCTGGTCCAGGCCTGGCGTTTCCTGGAAACCGCCCTGCGGGAAACCTACACCGCTGCGGTGCTGCCCTGGCTGCAGGGGCTGGGGGCCCCCGGCGACCTGCTGATCCAAAACCGCCTGGAGCTGCTGCACTGGGGGTTGGTCCTCCTGGGCGGCCTGGCGGCGGTGATCTACCTCCTGCGGTTGAAAACCCCGCCCGATGAACCCTCCGGTGCCGTCCCGGCACCGGGCTGGCCGGTCCAACCATTGGTGGCCGCCCTGGTCGCGCTGGGTGCGGCCGGACTGCCGTTTTGGGCGACCGATCTGTCGGTGGGGCTGTATTTTCCCAACGACCGCTTCACCCTGCCCTTCATTTTTGGCGCCAGTTTGCTGGCCGGAACACTCCTGGACTGGCTGATCCGGCTGCGCTGGCAGAAGGCCCTGATTCTGGGGGCGGTGCTGGGCCTGTCTTTTGGTTGGCACTTCCAGAGTGCCCAGAGCTACCGCATCACCTGGCTGAATTCGCAGGATTTTCTCTGGCAATTGGCCTGGCGCGCTCCCGGGCTCAAGCCGGGGACCCTGCTGCTGACCCATCAACTGCCATTTTCCTATTACAGCGACAACTCGCTGACCGCCCCAATCAATCTGATGTATGCCCCCGATTTGACCGGCACCGAACTGCCCTACATGCTCTACTACCTGCGGGTGCGCATCGGCCGGGAGCTGCTGGATGCCGATCCCGGGCTGAGCGTGGACCACACCGCCCGCAACTTCCATTTCTCGGGCTCCACCTCCCAGAGTCTGCTGTTTTATTACAATCCCCCCGGTTGTTTGCGCGTTCTGGGGCCGGGTTTTGCCGATGAAATTGAAACCCTCCCGTATGACTATGAAAATGCCGCCGCCCTGGCCAGCACTGCGGCGATTTTGCCGGCCGCCAATCCGGCAGCCGTCCCGCCGCCGGCGTATTTTGACCCCGTGCCGGCTTCCTGGTGCTATTATTTTGAGCAGGCCGATTTGGCCCATCAGCTGGAAGACTGGGGGCAGGTGGCCGGTTTGGGCGATGCTGCCCGCGCGGCTGGATTGACCCCGCAGGTGGAATCCGAACGGGTGATTTTCATCGATGCCTATGCGCGGCTGGGCCGGGCGGCGGATGCCCGAAGTTGGACCCTGGAGCGGGTGGACAACTCCGCGGACAGCCGCCGGGTGCTGTGTTCGCTCTGGGGGAAGATTGCAGCCCGGTCGGATCCCGCCCTGGCTGCGACCGCGGCTGAAATGCTTTCCGAGTTGGACTGCGCGCCGGTCCCCTGAGCCTGCGACATTCTGCCCCCCTTCAGCCGGATAACCCGGCGCCCCGCTTTTCTAAGGGATCAGCCGGAAGAGACAGCGGCGGCCGCCGGCGGCCAGCCGTTCGAGGGGTTGGGCGGTGGTGCCGGTTTGCTGGCCCAGCAGGATGGCATCCAAATCACACAATGCGGGACGGTCTGCCCGGATGGCTTCATAGGGACAGCGGCCGAGGATGATCACCGGCCCCTGGGCGCGGGCCTCCCAGGCGGGGGCATACCCCAACGACTGCAGCTGGTGCACCAGGCGGTTGAGGCGCGGGACCGCTTTTTCATTTTCCGCCGCCGCCCCCAGCAGCCGCCGTGCGATGGCTGCCAGGGGGCCCTCCGGCAGGGCGGTTTGGGGCAGGCCGGCCAGCAGGTCGAACAGGATTCCGCACAGCAGCGGCAGCTCTGCGGTCCGGCCGGGACCAGCCAGTTCAAAACGCCGGGCCGGCCGACCGCGCCCGGCAGCCGCACCCGGCAGGGTCCGGAGTCGGCCGGAGCGGAGCAGCGCGGCCAGATGATGGCGGATGTCCGCCGGGCCCAGGTGGAGCGCTTGACTGAGCTGGGTGGCGGTGCTGCCGGGGGCTTCAGCCAGGTGCTGCAGGATGTCATCACGGGTGCTCATGCGGTCATTATAGCCCCAGCCGGCGATTAACGCAAAAGAATATTTGCGTTAATCGGGCTTGACGCTCCCCGGCTTTGGGGTACAATCATATTCAGACTGTTTTGGGCGGTTTTCGCCCGCTGTTCCCGCGGTTCCCGCGGTTCCCGCGGCTTTTTCCCGCGGTTTCCTTAGCTTTTTCCCGTAATCCCTTCAGGTGAAAAATGACGCAATCCGACCCGTCCTCCCCGCGCTATGACATCCCGCCCGAACTTCAGGGCCAGGTGGCGGTCACCACCCTGGACCGCATCTACAATTGGAGCCGTTCCAATTCCATCTGGCCGATGATGTTTGGCCTGGCCTGCTGCGCCATCGAAATGATCGCCACCGCCGCCAGCCGCTATGACTTTTCCCGCTTTGGCATGGAAGTGATGCGGGCCAGCCCGCGCCAGGCGGATGTGATGATTGTCTCGGGCACGGTGACCAAAAAAATGGTGCCCCAGATTGTCCGGCTGTACAACCAGATGTCCGAGCCCAAGTATGTCCTGGCGATGGGCGCCTGCGCCTCCGGGGGCGGGCCGTTCAAGGAGGGCTATACCGTGGTGCCGGGCGTGGACCGGTTCCTGCCGGTGGATGTCTACATCCCGGGCTGTCCGCCCACCCCGCAGGCCCTGCTGCACGGGTTGATCACGTTGCAGCGCAAGATGCAGCAGGAATCGCTCAAGACCTCCCCCTGGTACCGCGAAAAGACCAGCACCCCGATCCCGGTCCCCATCCTGGGCCCGGATCTCATCGACCCGCGTCAATATGACCTGATCCGCCGCCAGAACGAACTGGCTGCCCAGGCGGAAGCGGAGGCCGCCGCTGCCGCTGCCGCAGCCGAGGCGGCCGGCGGGATGCCGGCAGAGGAGGAAAGCCATGAGTGAGCGGTTGGATCAATCCATTCCCGATCTGGTGACCCGTTTCCCGGAATGGGTGCGTTTGGATGAACGGGCGGGCTACGCCGGGTTTGTGGTGGCTGCCGACCACCTGATCACCGTGGCCTGGGCGCTGCGGGATGAATTTGGCTACGATTACCTGTCCTCCATCACCGCGGTGGATTACCTGCCCGAGGACTGCCTGGAGGTGGTGTATCACCTCTACCGCTCGATCGGCGGGGGGGCGTTGGTCTTGAAGGTGCGCACCGGCCGGGCCCAGTCCCGCGTGCCGTCGCTGGTGCACCTGTATCCCGGAGCCGAACTGCAGGAGCGCGAGGTCTGGGATCTGCTGGGGGTCCACTTCAGCGGGCATCCGGATCTGCGCCGCATCCTGACCTGGGAGGGCTTTGCCGGCCATCCCCTGCGCAAGGACTGGCGGGAGCCTTTCTTTGAGGAAGAGGTCAAGCCGTACAAAAGCCGCTGGCCCGAGGGACAGCCCCGCCGGATTGAAGACCAGAATCCCTACCAGAACAATCTGGCCTACCCGGCCGGTTTTGATGCCGAAAGCTGGACGCCGGACGGGGACGAGGCGCTCTACAGCACCTTGACCCGCGGCACCGGCCAGAACGGCCTGCGCACTGACCAGATGATCGTCAACCTGGGCCCGCAGCACCCCTCCACCCATGGGGTTTTCCGCATTGTGGCCCTGCTGGACGGCGAAACCGTGGTGGATCTCAAGCCGGTGATGGGCTATCTGCACCGCAATCATGAAAAAATCGGCGAGCGCAACACCTTCCTGCAGAACATGCCCTTCACCGACCGGCTGGATTACATCAACTCGATGAGCAACAATTTCGGCTATGCCCTGACGGTGGAGCGGCTGCTGGGCATCCGCCCGACGGAGCGGGCCGAGTACCTTCGGGTGATCATGGCTGAACTGACCCGGGTGCTCAATCACCTCTTCGCGGTCGGCTTCCTGCTCAACGACCTGGGGGCCTTCTTCACCCCGATGATTTACGTCATCGAGGAACGGGAGCTCATCCTGGATATCTTTGAGGCGGTCTCCGGCTCGCGGATGATGTGCAACTATTTCCGCTTTGGCGGCGTCTCCCGCGACCTGCCGGCGGGCATTGAACAGAAGATCCGGGATCTGGTTTTTGACCGGCTGCCGCGCAAAATTGAAGAACTGGACGCCTACCTGACCGGCAACGAGATTGTCCGCGCCCGCTGCGAAGGCGTGGGGGTCCTGACCGCTGCCCAGGCCGTTGCCCTGTCGACCTCGGGGCCGGTGCTGCGGGCTTCCGGCATTCCCTACGACATTCGCCGGGCCGATCCCTACAGCATCTACGATCGCTTCGATTTTGATGTCTGCGTGCGCTATCACGGCGACATTTACGATCGCTACCTGATCCGTCTGGAGGAGGCCCGGCAGAGTCTGCGCATCCTGGCGCAGGCCCTCAAGGATCTGCCGGAGGGTCCGATCCTGGCGGGCAAGCCCCAGCACACGGTGCGGGTTCCCGCCGGCGAGGCCTACGGTCGGGTCGAGGGCCCCAAGGGTGAGCTGGGCTACTATGTGGTCTCCAATGGCAAGGCCAACCCCTGGCGCTACCATGTCCGGGCGCCATCCTTCATCAATCTGACCGCCCTGGCTGAGATGTCACGCGGCGGCAAGATAGCGGATGTGGTCACCATCCTGGGTTCCATCGATATTGTGTTGGGCGAGATCGACCGCTGAGGGAAGAGAAAATGAAAATTCATGGATTTGGGATTGTCCGGGGTCTGTGGGTCACCTTCAAACACTTTGTCACCACCTACATCGAGGATGTGCGCCGCGGTCCCCGCTTCTATAAAACCCCCGCCGGCATCGAGCAGCGCCGCCGCGCGGACGCAACCGGCATTTTTACCGTGCAGTACCCGGAAGAAAAACTGCCCGTCCCCGAGGAGTTTCGTTATCTGCCCTTCCTGGTCTATGACGAGAACCCCGACGGTTCCCGGGCGGTGCGCTGCACTGCCTGCGGCATCTGCTCAAAGGTCTGCCCGCCGCAGTGCATTGCCATTGTGCGCAGCAGCGATCCGGCCACCGGCAAGCCGGTGGCGGCCCCGGCCGAGTTTTACATCGATGTGGATATCTGCATGAACTGCGGCTTCTGCGCGGAGTTCTGCCCCTTCGATGCCATCCGGATGGACCACGATTACGAGGTTGCCAGCGTGGACCGGCTGGCCCACCACATCTTTGACCTGAACCGTCTGCTCAAATCGGCCGCCTACTACGCCCGAATCCGGCCCACCAATGCCGCCCGGGAGGATGAAGCCCGGGCCGCCAAGGCGGCGGCCAAAAAGCCCACGCCGGAAACGGCGGCCTGATATGTACAACGAGGATACCGAACTGCTCTTTCCCCTGCGGGTTATTCCGGTGCTGCGCAATTTGCGCAGCGAGATCTGGGCCGGCCTGATTGACCAGGTGGGCGCGCCCACCGCCGATCCACTGGACCAGCAGGCCTTCACCCTGATGATGGTGCGGCTGGCCAGCTGCACCTCCTGCGGGGCGGATTCCTTCCGGGCCATGCGCGGCTGCACCCAATGTGCCCGCCAAACGGTGCGCCGATTCCGCGGCAGTGATGCCGATTTACTGGTACAATTCCAGCAGTACCGGATTGAGGTCCAGCACTATCTGCAAAAACAGGCTGCCTGACAGCCTTTGTTGGAAAGGATTTACCAATAATGATGACCGGGACAGAACAACCGTTTGTGGTTGGTGTTCGGTTTTGCAAGGTGGGCAAAATCTATCATTTCAACGCCAGTCAGATTCCGGATCTGAAGGTGGGCGACCAGGTGGTGGTCGAGACGGCGCGCGGCTGGCAGTTGGGCGAAGTGGCCTCCCTGATCGACCCCGGCGCGCTGCCGCCGGATGGTGACTGGAAAAATGTTGACCGCCGTGCCACCCCGCGCGATCTGCTGCAGAGCCAGCTCTGGCAGAGCCGGGAACCCGAGGTGTTGGAGGCGGCCCGGCAGCGGGCGCGGGAGCTGCGCCTGGCGGGGGCGAAAATTGTGGATGTCGAGTTTTCCTACGACGGCTCGCGGCTGAGCATCCTGTACAGTACCGAGACCGAGGACAAAGTTGACCTCAAATCCCTGCGCCTGGACATGCAGCGGGCCTTCAGTCCCGCCCAGGTGGAACTGCGCCAGATCGGCCCCCGGGACGCCGCCAAAATCATGGGCGGCATGGGGGCCTGTGGCCTGGAGACACGCTGCTGCACCCGCTTCCTGACTGATTTCTCGTCCATTTCCATCCGCATGGCCAAGGAGCAGGGCATTTCACTGACCCCGCCTGAAATCACCGGCATGTGCGGCCGCCTGCGCTGCTGTCTCATTTATGAGTACCAGCAGTATGTGGAGGCCCGCCAGGGCCTGCCCAAACGCAACAAGCAGGTGATGACCCCGCTGGGTGCGGGCAAGGTGGTGGATGTCTCCCCGCTGGCCGGCCGGATCTTGGTGGAACTGCCCGAGGTGGGCTACCGCGCCTTTGACCGGGAAGAAGTCACCCTCATCGAGCAGCCCTGACCGGGAGACCGTATGCAGCCTGAAAACTGGGCGGAATCGAAAAACATCCTGGTCATCCTGGCCCATCCGGATGACCCCGAATTTTTCTGCGGTGCAACCATTGCCCGGTGGACCTCGCAGGGCCACCGGGTCTCCTATTGTCTGCTGACCCACGGCGAAAAGGGGGCCAGGGATCCCCGGACCGACCCCCGGCAGCTGGCCGCCCAGCGTGTCCAGGAGCAGACGGCCGCAGCGGCCATCCTGGGGGTGCAGCAGGTGTCATTTCTGGATTATATCGACGGCGAGCTGGTTCCCTCACTGGAGGCCCGCCGGGCGGTGGTGCGGCTGCTGCGCACCCACCGGCCCGACATCCTGCTTACCTGTGACCCGACCAATTTCCTGCCGCATGACGGCTACATCAACCACCCCGATCACCGCGCGGCTGGACAGATTGTGCTGGATGCCTTGTTCCCGGCCAGCGGCAATCCGTTGTATTTCCCCGAGCTGCTGGATGAGGGCCTGCCGCCCCACATGGTGCAGGAGGTCTGGCTCTCGCTCACTGCCCAACCCGACACCGTGCTGGATGTCACGCCCTTTTTTGAGCAGCGCCTGACCGCCCTGCTGGAGCACCGCTCCCAGATTGGCGATCCGGAACCCTTCAAAGCGCGGCTGCGCACCCGGTTTACGCCGTTTGGCACTGCGGCCGCGCCCCAATTTGTTGAGCGCTTTCGCCGCATCAAATTCTAGCTCCACCCGCCGGGCACCTCACCCCGGCCCAATTTGGGACACTCCCGACTTGGGCCGGCTCCGTTTGAACCTTTCCCTTTTGAGACTTTTTTGAGGCGTTCTTCATTTTTTAGCTTTCTCAATATTTAGGAAAACCCATGCACCCCCTTTATGCTGAAGCCCTGCATCTGTTTGAAACCACCCGCTCCTGGCGGCGGGATTTCCACCAGCACCCCGAGTTGGGCCTCCAGGAGGTGCGCACAGCCGGCATTGTGGCGGCTGAACTGCGCGCCCTGGGGCTGGAGATGATCACCGGTATGGCCGAAACTGGCGTCACCGCACTGCTGGCAGGCGATCATCCCGGGCCAACCATCCTGCTGCGCTTTGACATGGATGCCCTGCCGATCGAGGAGGAAACCGGCGCCCCCTATGCCTCGCTGAACCCCGGCCGGATGCATGCCTGCGGCCATGACGGCCACGTGGCGACCGGCCTGAGTGTGGCCCGCCTGCTGCAGGCCCACCGCCACGAGATGCACGGCGCGGTGCAGCTGGTCTTTCAGCCCGGCGAGGAAGGCTTGAACGGTGCCGATCGCATGATCCAGGATGGGGTGTTGGAGCACTTTCACCCGGAACACGCTCTGGCCCTGCACCTCTGGAATGACCGTCCGGTGGGCTGGCTGGGCATTTCTTCCGGCCCCGTGATGGCCGGCTCGGCGATCTTCACCGTCACCCTGGACGGCCGCGGCGGCCATGCCGCCAGCCCGCACCAGACGGTGGACCCGCTGGCCGCTGCCGCCCAGGTGGTGACCGCGCTGCAGTCCATTGTCGCCCGCAACCTCCCCCCCCTGGAGGCGGGCGTGGTCAGCGTCTGCCAGCTGCGCGCCGGGGACGCCTTCAACGTCATTCCTTCCACGGCCGAACTGGCCGGCACGCTGCGCTGGTTCACCCCGCGGGTCAAGGAAATCCTTTGCAGCCGCTTTGAACAGATTGTGCGCCAGACTGCGGCCGCCATGGGCTGTGAGGCGGCCATTGAGATCACCCCGCTGACTCCACCGGTGGTCAATGACCCGGCCCTGACCCGCCGCGTCCAGGCAACCGCCCGTCAGGTCTGGCCCGAGGCTGAAATTGAGACCGCTTATCAGACGATGGGCTCTGAGGACATGGCCTTCTTTAACGACCGGCTGCCGGGCTGCTTTTTCTTTGTCGGCTCGGCCGACCCGGCCCGGGGATTGGCTTTTGCCCATCACCATCCCCGCTTTGATTTTGATGAAGCCGCGCTGCCCTGTGCCGCGGCGCTGCTGAGCGCGGCCGCGCTGGATCTGCTGGCGGAGGCCTGATCCCATGCTGGTGACCGGTATTGACGCCATCCTGACCCAGTTGCAAGGTCCGCCGCGGCGGATCGTTTCCCTGGTGCCCTCCCTCACCGAAAGCCTGTTTGCCCTGGGATTTGGGGAGACCGTGGTGGGCATCACCGATTACTGCACCCAACCCCGGGAGGCCCTGGCCCGACTGCCCCGCGTTGGCGGGACTCGCGATGCACGCCTGGCTGATATTCAGAGCCTGCAGCCCGACCTGGTGCTGGCCAACCAGGAGGAAAATCCGCGCGAGCTGGTTGAGGGGTTGGCCGCAGCCGGCTGCCTGGTCTGGCTGGTCTTCCCGCAGTCGGTGCCCCAGGTGCTGCAGCTGCTCTGGACGCTGACCCAGATCTTTGGCCGCGAAAGCGCCGCGCGGCAGCTGCGGCTGCTGGAGGACGCGGTCAAGCTGGCCGAACTGACCAGCGCCGAGCCGCCGCGCCGGTATTTCTGCCCCATCTGGCAGGAGGATTTCCAAGGGGAGACCTGGTGGATGACCTTCAATGCCCAAACCTACCCCGCCGATCTGCTGCGGATTTTGGGCGGTCAGAATATTTTTGCCGGCCGGCAGCGGCGCCATCCGCTGGCGGCTGACCTGGGCCGGGCTGAAGCGGAGCCAGCTGGCAGCCGGGACTGCCGCTACCCGCGGGTGACCGCCGCCGAGGTTCTGGCGGCCGATCCCGAGGTGATCCTGCTGCCGGATGAGCCATTTCGCTTCAACGAGGTCCACCGCCAGCAGTGCGCCACGGATTTTGCCGGCACCACCGCCGCCCGGACGCGGCGGATTTACCTGGTCAACGGCAGTCTGATCACCTGGCACGGCACCCGCCTGGGCCGGGCCCTGACAGAGTTGAGCTGGATCTTCCAGCCGGAATAAGGACGGGTGGGATGCGTTTCGATGACCTGAACTGGATGGATGTGGAGCGCTATCTCCAGCATGACGACCGGGTGATGCTGGTGTTGGGGGCCTGCGAGCAGCACGGTTACCTCAGCCTGGCCTGCGACACCCGCATTCCGCTGGCCCTGGCGGATGCTGCCAGCCGGCAGACCGGCGTCCTGGTGGCCCCGCCGCTGGGCTTTGGGGTTTCGCCCTATTTTCTGGCCTACCCTGGAACAATCAGCCTGCGCCTGGCGACTTTCCTGGATGTGGTCACGGACCTCGTGCAGTCCCTGTACACCACCGGCTTCCGCCGGCTGCTGGTCCTCAACGGCCACGGCGGCAACGATCCGGCACGGGGCCGCCTGACCGAACTGGCCAACGAGCTGCCGGATTTGCAGCTGGCCTGGTATGCCTGGTGGACGGCGGAGAGCGTGTCCCAGGTGGCCCAGGCCCATCAGCTGCGCCCCTATCACGCCTCCTGGCTGGAAGCCTTTCCTTTCACGGTGGTGGGGGATCTACCCGCGGGCGAGAAAACCCCGCCGGCGTTCAAGGGCCTGCCGTCAGCCGCGGCGGCCCGCCAAATCTATGGTGACGGCGTCTTTGGCGGTGCCTATGCCGCCCCCGACGGGGTGATGCAGGAGGTCTTTGACGCCGCGCTCAAGGACATCCTGTTCCAGCTGGACTTTTAGCTGCATTTTCCGCGGCGCCTGCGGCCCATGCCCCCCGGCCCCCGGCGGTGATTGGAGTGCCTCCCGGCAGTCCGGGGCAGGCGGGGCTGACAGGGTGGCTGGTCCCGGGTAGGTCAGGCG
>DAOQTN010000018.1:0-15680 GCA_035340555.1 Anaerolineaceae bacterium
TGCCCCTGACGGCGGAAAAACGTTCTCACCTGGGTGAGCGCTTGAGGGTGCTTTCAGTGGCTTCTCTTTTAGGTGATGTGATCATTCGCACAAACGAAGGCCGCAGTGTCGGGGAACTTTTCAACGAGTAAACAGGAGCGATATGCCGGAACTGCCGGAGGTTGAGACCATTGTGCGGGCGCTGCGGGATGGGGGTCGTGGTGGTAAATCGGTTCTGGGTGGTGTTATTACCGGCGCCGAGCTGCGCTGGCTGCGCACCCTGGCAGAACCCACCGCGGATGAATTCTTGATCCGGCTGATTGGACAGCGCATTGAGATGGTTGATCGGCGGGCAAAATTCATCAATTTCCACCTATCCCGGGATAACCTGCTTATTCACTTACGCATGAGCGGTGATCTGCGGGTGGAACCAGCACAACTTCCTCCGGCGGTGCATGATCGGGCATTATTGCTGCTGGATAATGGATTGCGAATTGCTTTTCATGACACGCGAAAATTTGGGCGCATTTGGTTGACCGCAGAGCCCCAGACAATCTTGGGGCGTCTTGGTCCCGAGCCTTTGAGCCCTGATTTCACGCCAGACAGGCTGAATCAATGCCTGTCTGGACACCGCCGCCAAATTAAACCCCTGCTGCTTGATCAAACGGTAATTGCCGGTTTGGGGAATATTTATACGGATGAAGCCCTCCATCGGGCCGGTCTTCATCCGCGGCGCAACTCACAATCCCTCTCAACTGCTGAAGTTGTCGCACTCTGGGCAGGCATTCGAGCGGTATTGCAGGAAGGCATTGATCGAAACGGTGCCAGTATTGATTGGGTTTATCGTGGCGGTGATTTTCAGAACAGTTTTCGGGTTCATCTGCGTGCCGGACAGCCGTGTCTGGTGTGCGGCACCCTGGTTGAGCGAGCTGTTATTGGACAGCGAAGCAGTTATTTTTGTTCCAATTGTCAACCGATTTTTTAGGAGTAATTGAGTATGCCCACCACCCCCCTTTCCCCTGAACTGATGATTATTATGGCAATTGTGGCTGTTGTGGCGATGATGCTTGGGGCTCTGTTGGCTTGGCTGTTTTCAGGTCGAGGTGGTAAGGCTGACACACCCGAGCGCAATGCCCCCAAAACCGAGATCAAACCGGTGGAAAAACCTGCCCCACCCAAACCACCCACACCAGAAGAATTGTTGCGCCGCCGCTGCGATGAACCCTTGCGTCTCTGGCGGGATCGTACCAGTGGCGCGCTGTTGGTGGAATTGGATGGCAAGATGTACGACAGCGCCGACAAACTCGGCCCGGAACAGCGCCAGGCCATCCCCGGGCTGATGCGGGAGCTGGGTGTCTGGCTGGGAGTGGTCCGCACTCCCGCCGCCCCGGTGCCCCCGGCAACGCCAGCCGTTTCCACTGCAAACACGCCGCCTGCGGCAAACAAGGTGGCTGTACCAACTCCACCTCACCGCCCGACTGCCATTCCCATGTCGCCGATTGCAGCCTCGCCAGCTGAAACTGTGCGCCCGGTGCCGGCAGATCTCTCGGCGGCGTTTACCCCGGCCAGCAAAGCCCCGGTCGAACGGCCTAAAACGATGGTTGAGCAAATCAACGACCTGGTGCAGGAAATGCTGCCAAACTCCCCATTGGCCGGACACAGCATCCGCCTGATGGAAACCCCCAACGGACTGCTGATCTGGTATGATTTGAAAAAATTTGATGGTATTGATGCTGTAACCGACCCCCAGGCGCAGGCCCTGTTGCGAGCCGCGGTGGCCGCATGGGAGCAGCGTTCCCAATAGCCCCAAAATACCGGTACCCAGCAAGCATAAGGAATGATCTACCCATGTCTGAAGAGCGCTTAAAAATACTACAAATGATCCAGGAGGGCAAAGTCAGCGTTGAAGATGGCTTACGGCTGATGGATGCCTTGGAATCCACCCGCCGTCCAGCCCGGACGCCCGGTTATCCCACTGGGCGGGAGGCTCGTTGGTTACGGGTTGTAGTCACCGACACCAGTACCGGCAAGCCGCGCGTCAATCTACGCCTGCCAGTCAATGTGTTGGGCGCCGGCCTGAAGATGGGGGCCCGTTTCTCTACCGAGGTGGAGGGCGTGCAAATGGATCAGATCATGGATATGGTGCGCGCTGGCTTTGTGGGCAAGGTAGTGGATGCCTATGATGACAAGGACGGCGAGCATGTAGAAGTATATCTGGAGTAGGATTACTCCACTGCTTCCACGTTCTCCACTTCGGGAAAAAACTGCCGGACAGTGCCTTCCACCCAACCTTTGACCGTGGTGGGTGAAAGCGGACAGCCCAGACAGGCCCCCCCCAGTCTTACTTTGACGTTTTTGCCGTCAAAAGAAACCAGTTCCACCGAGCCGTTGTGGTAGGTCTCGATCCATGCACTGATGTTCTCGATCAGACCGCGTAATTGTTGCTCCATGCTGTAATCAGGGTTTTCGCTCATCGGGTTCACTCCTGCGGCAGTCGCCGCTGCGATCCATATTGCGGGTCAAAAGCCCCATAATTTGAGTATGTGTGCCGCGCAGCCGGTCCGTCACTCCACCAGCCAGGTGCTCCAGCAGTGTGCGTCCGGTTTCAGGATTGTGCTGGCAGAGGGTTTGGATCTGACTCGAGGCAATACACCACGCCTGGCCAGGCTGCACTGCCACTGCAGCAGAGGTGTAGACTGGGCGGCCCAGCGCGGTGGACCAGCCAAATACGCCACCGGGAAAGATGTGCGCCACCGTCAAGGCGGGGCCATCATATGGTTTATAACGCACTTCAACCTCACCGGTACGTAATATGAACAGGTGAGCTGCCATCTGGCCCTGCTGGAAGATAATGGCATCCTGTTTGAAACTGCGCAGTTCAAACAGGGGGGCTAATTGATCCAGTTGAACCTCAGTCAGACCTTGAAAAACCGGGAGAATTAACGCGTCTCGCTTTAACATTGAGAATATATTAATCAATGGTTCGTCATGTCCATAGTGGCAAATATCACCAATGCTTCGACAAAATTCCTCCATGAAATGTGATTATTTGAGCCAAGGCCATGCTTGCTCGGGGAAGATAGGATCGGGCAGGGGGATATTTGTAGTATTCTGGAATGGCTCGCGGAATGAAATTGCCATTCCGAAGTACCCCAGGAGAAATTGATGGCTCGACTGGATACAAGTCCCGCCCTCAACTTTGGTCAGAGAAAGTCGGGCAGGAACGGCAGTTCAGTTGGTGGATGGGTTTATAATCAGTAAAATATTGAACATGATTTAAGCAATAACGGAGGGTGGTGGCAGTAACCTGTGTCAGACAGGTGCCCTGCAGCCAAGATGTATGAAATCCAATCTGGTGTTTCTGGTTGTGATGATTTGTTTGCTGATGCTGGCCTGTGCGCCGCTGAGTTTGCTTGAGAATCCCACCCCGGTTCCGATACTCCCGGCAACAGCAACCTCTTCCCCGACCCTGATGCTGCCGGAATCTAGCCCAACCCCAACCGCTTCACCCATCCCAACTGGACAACCTTTACCCCCATCGGATGAACTCTCTCCATCCGGCCCGTGGCTGATTTTTCAAACCGAAGATGGCCTTTGGACTGTCAACGCAGATGGCGGCGGGCTGACCCAGGTATTTTATTATCCAGTGATGGCCTGGTCAGTCTCACCACGTGGTCGCGAGGTGATGATCATTTCAGCATCTGAGCCGTATTTGTATCAGGGCCTTACCCTGTGGCGGCTCAGTTTTCCGGGAGCACAACTTGTGGCTGTGACGGCACTGACTAATGATGAGACAGAACCCTCTGCAGATATGGGCGCTGGCGATCCGGCCATGGAGGCGGCTCGCGCCATGGTTGAGCAGCCCAACCTGGCCTGGTCACCAGATGGGCAGACCCTGGCCTTTATTGGCGCGATGGATGGACCCACGGCTGATCTGTATACCTATTCCCTGCTGACGGGTAAAATTTCCCGTTTGACGGATGGCCCCAGCCAGGCTTACAATCCCATCTGGTCTCCTGGGGGAACCGCCATTGCCCACCTCGGTGTGAATACCTTCGGCACGGGCGCAGGTTATGACATGGCGGGTGGCTGGGTTGTGCGGGTGGCTGATGGCGAGGTTTTCACCCTTTACAACCTGCCTGAAGATTCAGCCTCTGAGGAGATATTGGCCTGGCTTGATGAGCAAACGTTACTGCTCTCCAGTTGGGATCCCATCTGCGGTCCTAAAAATGTACGGACCTATAATTACAAGACCCAGGCTACCCGGGAGCACGTTCCGGGGTATGTGTATGAGCCGTTGGCTGCCCCAAACGGCAATTTGTTGTATCAGTACCCGGCTGATTATCAGACTTTCTGTGGGGTGACCAATCCACCAGGAATTTATGTTTTGCCAATTGATGATGATCATCCCACGTTGGCCGTCCCGGAAGGTCAAGGCACTGCAATTTGGGAACCGGCGCTCAGCGCTTTTCTCGTCCAGACGGATGCTGGATTAATAAAAATTCAACCAAACACCGCCCAGCAGACTTTGCCAGCTCCCAGCCGGGACAGTTTTCCAATACTATCTCCGAATATTCAACATTGGGCGTGGGCTGACACCGGAGGGGTCTGGGTGGGGGCTTATCCCACAACCTCCCAACAAATATTTACCCTGCCGGCGCAGCATCTGGTATGGTCATGGCGGAGTGATGCCGTGCTGTTTTTTACAGAAGACGACACCGAAACAACACTTTATCGGGCAGAGGGGCCTGAATTTGGCCCGGTCCGAGTGCTAAACGTCCCGGCGCCCGTGGGATCCCCGCTGTGGATTGTGCCTTAAGAAACCGTGCCAGGATTTGGGCCCGGCAAAGAATTTGTTTGCCAAATTGATCAAAACCAGTACCGTAAAGGTGGAAGAATTTTGGACCTGATCCAACAAAAATTACCCCCCGCCAACGCAAATACCCCAAAACAGTCTCACTTCAGTCCCGGGATCCTGCCGGCGAAAGCCATCCGAGTAGGTCAAGTCAGGCAGTCATTAACCGCCGCTGGCGCTGTCCAACCTTGTGATGATGAAATAAAGGATTCAATCTTTTTCTGGCCATGCTGGTCATTATCCTGGGCCGGGTTGGTTAATGACCTCAAATTCCACCCCTCCAAGCCACCTGTTTGGCAGGGAGACACCATGCAGCTGACTTTAAGGTAAAATCTATTCCATGACCCCAATTTCCCCAATTGTCCCCATGTCATCTCCAGACTTGGCTGATGCCGAACGGCAGGCCGTTCAGGCTGTATTAAATACCCCCCATTTGAGCATGGGGGCATATATTGCCAGGTTTGAGGCTGCTTTTTGCCGTTTGACTGGCTGCCAGCATGCCATTGGTGTGAATTCAGGTACGGCCGGGCTGCACCTATGCGTCATTGCCGCCGATATCGGCCTGGGCGATTTGGTGATCACTTCCCCGTTTTCATTTGTGGCCTCCACCAATGTGCTGCTTTATGAGCAGGCAACTCCGGTGTTTGTGGATGTGGATCCGGTTACCGGCAATCTGGATATTGAACAAACCACCCAGGCTGTTGCAGATCTTTTGCAGGGTGGGGCTGCTGCCAGTCACTGGCTGCCCGACATCGGAGCCCCGCACAAAGCCCATTTGCGGGCCATCCTGGGGGTGGATGTTTTCGGACAACCTGCTGATTGGGATCGTTTGCATGCGATTGCCGCACCCCAGGGTCTGAAATTGATTGAGGATTCGTGTGAAGCCTTGGGTGCCGAATATAAAGGCCGTCCGGCGGGAGCACTGGGAGACTGCGGCGTATTTGCATTTTATCCCAACAAGCAAATCACCACCGGTGAAGGCGGCATGATTGTCACCAATGATGAGGCTGCCGCGGCGCGGATGCGGGCCTTGCGCAATCAAGGCCGGGCTCCGGGGGACAACTGGCTGCAGCATACCTACCTGGGTTATAACTATCGTTTGGATGAAATGAGCGCGGCATTGGGCGCTGTTCAGATGAGCCGGCTGGACGAATTGATGCGCAAGCGCGAACAGGTGGCTGCCCATTATGATCGCTTGTTGGCGGATGTGGTTGGGATTGAGTCCCCCACTATTCTACCGAGTACCACCCGCACCAGCTGGTTTGTGTATGTTGTCCGCCTGGCGCGCGGTTTGAACCGCACGGCCATTGCCGCCCGACTGGCTGACCGGGGCATACCGGTGCGGCCCTACTTCCTGCCAATCCATCTGCAGCCGTATATGGTTGACCGCTTTGGGTATCAGCCGGGACGCTACCCGGTGACTGAAGATCTGGGTGAACGTGGCTTGGCGCTACCCTTCTCGGGTGTCATGAGCCTGGAGCAGGTTGAATTGGTGGTGGACGCGCTTAAACAGGTCATTGCCTGATTCCCATGCCTATCCCCCATGCTTGACCCCCATGCTTGACCCCCATGTCTGACCACCATGTCTGAATCTTCCGCTTCCTTTCAACCGCTGCGCCGCCCTGCCATCTTTTTGTTGATTGGTGCAGCAGGGGCGCTGCTTGTGGCCGGAGGAGGGTGCCTGTGGTTTGCCTTCAATCAATCTTTGGGCTGGCAGATGACCCTGCTGCTGCTGGGTGGCCTGGCTTTGGTGTCCCCGGTGCCGTTGATCGTTTACCGGGTTTATGCCTTGTTGAATTCGAATTATATTCTGGAGCGCGATGGACTGCGGTTGCGCTGGGGGCTGCGCGCTGAGGATATCCCCCTGCCTGAAGTTGAGTGGGTGCGCCCGGCAAATGAACTGGGATATGATCTGCCACTGCCTCCGCTGGCCTGGCCGGGAGCCATCCTGGGTGTTCGTGAGGTGGCCGAACTTGGTCCGGTGGAATTCATGGCGGCCGATAAGACGAATTTGCTCCTGCTTGCCACACCCCGGAAGATTTATGCCATTTCACCGGCTGATCCAGCCGGGTTTATGCGGGCTTTCCGTGACAGTATTGAACTGGGCAGCTTGACCCCATTGGAGGCTCATTCCACTCGCCCGGTGGCCTATCTGCAAAGCGTCTGGCAGGATCGCCTGGCCCGGATTCTTATTTTAGGCGGATTGGGCAGCATGCTGCTGCTTTTCATCTGGGTTGGCTTGATGACACCCGGTCAAAGCAGCATTACACTGGGCTACACACCGATGGGTACCGTTCCTGAGTCATTGCCCGCAGAGCGTTTACTGCTGCTGCCAGTTCTGGCAGCACTTACCTGGGCTGGAGATTTGGTTGTGGGATTATTTTTTTACCGCCGGATGGACCAGCGCCCGGCCGCCTATCTATTGTGGGGGGGAGCGATTATCGTTGCGCTGCTGCTGCTGGCCGCCTCGTTATAAAATCCGATTGCAGACGAACGCATTAAGAAAAACGGACGGCTCAAAGAAGCCGTCCGTCCATGCCAATAACGCGTTTTGGATTGGATTACTTAATAATGATGGGGAGATGGATTAATTGTGCTTCTGCTATGTCTGCGATGGTGATGGTTACCGTGGCGATATTTGAGTAATCCGTACCGTCATAGGCTTCATAGGTGAAGGTGACCACGCCAAAGTAGTCAGCTACAGGGGTGTAGGTGAATGAGCCATCTGCGTTGAGTGTGAGTGTTCCCACAGCCGGGCCGGAAACCAGGTCCGCAGTCAGGTCATCGCCATCCGCATCATTGTCATTATCCAGCACCCCAGGAGCCGGGATGGTCAGGACCGTATCCTCGTCCATGTCATAGGCATCATCGACAGCCACGGGGGCGACATTGGCGCCGGTATAGCGCAGTGCAAAGAACTCGGCTGGTCGATAAGGCGGAGCGTCACTGCCTGACCGGCCACCTAGGACCCACATCCCGGGCAAGCCATCTGTTGCCGCAGGGGTATTATCAGGCACAAAGACACCGGCATGGTTGCGGCGAGCCTCGATCAGGTCTGGGAAAGTTGTATCGTAGCTATCATTGACGGTATCGTAGGTGAGGACGTCAGCAGACTCTCCCGGCCAGGCCCCGCCTCCAGCCAGCACGATCAAGCCGGCCATACCTTCGACGGTGGAGGTGGTATCAAATCCAAAAGCCTGTCCTTCATCGTAAGCTGCAGGCAGATCGGTAACGGCGGCATTGTCCCAGGTTCCAGCCCCACTCGGATCAGCCATAACTTCAGCCCGGGTCTGTGCCACCAGGTTGGTGCCATCGAAGACTGTGCCACCAAAGGCATAGATGGCGCCATCCACCACGGCCGTGTAAATGTAAGCGCGCCCCAGACTTAGGTCGCCCACCTGGGTGAAGGAGTTGGCCACGGGGTCGTAGCGATCCGTCCGGGTCAGTTCGTAGGGGGTGGCGGTATTGCGGAAGCCGCCGAAGATATAAGCTTGGTTGTTTACCACGGCCACGCCGCCGGGGGTAAATCCAGTGTAGGCGGTCGGAAGCGTGGTGACCGTTTCAACCGTATTGGACAACGGGTTGTAGCACTGCACATCCAGTGTGGGGGTTCCTGATGAAGCCCGCCCGCCAAAAGTGCACAACAGTTCGTTATCGCCATCATTTAACAAGGCGATGGTGTAGTTCGAGATCGGATTGGGCATAACGGCACCGGTATCTGCACAATCACCGGTGGCTGGATCGAGTGAATAAATTGCCCCAACCGTCTCGGTGTCGTTGCGCCCTCCGAGGACATAGACCAGTCCGGTGGCGGGGGCGTATTCAGCATCGAACCGGGTCAGGTCAAAGCAGAGGGTCGGGCCTGGAGTCCATTCACCCACATAGACCAGTTCAAAGTCCTGGGTTGTGGTCACGCCATCGGCAATCTCCACCCCGTTCACAGTGTTAGGGGTAAACCCGTATTTGGACGCGGTTACATTGTAGGTGCCCGCAGCCAGAGTCATGCTGTAGCTGCCATCCGGTCCAGTGGTCGCCTGGATCTGGGCCCCATTAAGCAGACCAATGGCGGCACTGACATCGGCGCCCTCCACAGGATTTCCCAAATCGTCAGTGACCGTGCCTTCCAGTGTTCCGGTGACGGCACCAGAACAGGTGATATTGCCAGCCGCCAGGACATTCAAGTAACCATAGCCAAAGTCGTAGTTCCCCTGCCCATCCGGTGGTGTGCCACAATCTGCCGCGCCCGGGGTGTCAGCAGAGTTTTGGAGCAGTTGGAAGGTTTCGTCGATCTGCCCGGCCAGGTCCGGATCACAGGACCAGAGCAGTGCCACGGCACCAGCTACATGGGGGGCGGCCATTGAAGTACCGCTGTACCCGCAGGACCAGGCATTGCCGGGAACGGATGAACAAATGGAGGTGCCCGGCGCTGAAAGGCTGGGTTTGGTGTAGGGGTCATGGCCAAAAGCGCTGGGACCGCGGGATGAATCAGGATTGATGGCCCGTGAACTCTGATGATTGGCGGTGCCAAATGAGACTTGATAATCCCCCGGAGAACCGATGGACCCGCAAGTCGGGCCGCTGTTGCCGGCTGAGAATGCCGGGAAGATTCCGGCTGCCCGCCAGGCAGTCACATAACTTTCATACCAGTTGTCATTGCTGCCGCCACCCCATGAGTTGTTCACAATTTGGGGCCGGTTGGCCGTGCTGCCGCCTGGCTGTAAGATCCAGTCGGCACAGGTTGTCAGGTCACTGTCTGAACAGGAGTTGGTGGCGCAGCCTTTACAGGCAATCCAGGTTGCATCGGGAGCCATGCCCACCTGATAAGTCAGCGTCGGATCATCATCGCCCACCATGGTGCCCATGGTGTGGGTCCCATGCCCGTTATTGTCGCAGGGGCCACCATTGGTGCCAGTGCAGTCGGCCGTATTTGGATCCAACCAGCAGGCAGCATTGGAAGGATCGGCGGCGCATTTGTAAGCCTGATCCAGGGCGGAGTGATCCCACTGCACACCGGTATCAATATTGGCAACGAGAATATCCGCGCCTTGGTTGCCAAACGTGGTCCAGAATTCATCCGCATTGGTATCGACGATGCCCCAGTCAAGCGCATTGACCTCGTCCTTGGCCTCCACGGTCACAGGCGAGAGCCGGATGCTAGGATTAACGTGGACTGTGCGCGGATAACGAATGTGGCCAACTTCAGGCAGTGCCGCCAGGGCCAGCACGACTTGATTGTCGCCGCCGTAGACATGCACCTCATTGCCGGAGAAGAAGGATTGGTAGGCCAAACCCTCTTTTTCCAACAAGGCAATGACCGATTTCTGGGTGCGTTCGGCAGTGGCTTTGAGGATATCCACCACATAATCGCCGCGAGCCACCCAATCGGTAATGGCATAGGCTGCACTCAGATCAGCTTTTTCAGCCATTTCGAGCACAAAATCAGAACTGCCGGTTGCCGCAATCTTTTGCAACACGGTAATTTCAATCTTGTCGATTGCCTGAGGGGCGGTTCCCATCGCACTGACAGGCTGCATCAGGCCAAGAATCAGCCCGGCAAGCAACAGGAACGAAAACAGGATTGAGACGGTGCGTTTCATGCGTTCTCCTTAGATTATGAAACATGAATAATGGGGGAAAATCTGGCATACACTCGTATGTCGTATATTATTGTAAAATTAAAATAAGGTTAATACAAGAGGGTTTATAATTATAGCGTTGCCATATTAAAATTCATCTTTGACTAATTGAGGTAAACGAATGAAAAGCAAAGCCATATTTTTTATCCTGATGGCTGCCTTGTTGGTTGGAGCCATCTTTTTCCCGGCACCGGCCGCCAACTCGGCCACCCCCACTCCGACGCAAGCCGGTGCCTGTATCGCCAATGCCTTGGTATTGACCGACGGCAACTTGGAAGTGCTGCGGGCAGACATCCTGGCACAGGGAGGTTGTGTGGTGCACCTGTTTCCTCCACATGCGTTGATGGGACGGATTATCCGGCGGGTGCCCGGTGCCACCATCATTCGTGGTGAGGCTGACGTGACGCGTGTCCATTCGAGCCACGGCGCCGAGGCAGCTCTGGCAGCGGCAATTTGGAATGCAAATAAGATCCATCCCCAGGCTCCGGTTGCGCCCGGTGATACCGCTCGGCCGCTTATCGGTGATGTCATTCACTTGCCGGAAGTGCAGGCTCTGATCAACGCTCAACCAGAGCAAGCCACACCAGGTTATTATGATGCCAGCGAATTCATGGCCGGGCGCATCGTTGTCGGCATCATTCTGCCCGAAAGCAATGGCCTGCAGGAGCCTTCAACTGAAAATTGGGACCTGCCGCGCATCATCCAGGTGGTATCTGAAATTCAGGATGGCATGGATTGGTGGAACATGACCAATCCCCAGGGCAATCTGGAATTTGTGTATGATATCCACAACCAGGTATCCAGTGATTATGAGCCGATTAACTGGGGCTGGCCCAGCGATAATTTGTGGATCAGCGATACGCTGGGCAAGCTGGGCTATGCCAGCGGCGATTGGACAGCCCGGACATATGCCTATCTCAATGCTATCCGCACCGCCAACGCCGCTGATTGGGCGGTGGTGATCTTTGTCGCTGACAGCCTGAAAGATGCGGATGGTATTTTCAATAATGGTCAGTACTTTGGCTATACTTATGGTGATCCGCCGCTGGTTGTGATGACCTACGATAACGATGGTTGGGGCATTGGCAATATGAACAGCGTCACCGCCCACGAATTTGGGCATGATTTTGGTGCCGGGGATGAATATTGCTCGCCGGGATATGCTTGCTGTTCATGCTCTGAGCGTCTGGGATATCTGGGAGTTTACAACGATAACTGCGAAGCCGGCTGCTATGGGACCCCCAATGGCTGTTCCACCTGCCGGCAGGTGAATTGTTTGATGCGCCAGGGCAATATCAGTTCAGGCCTTTGCCCAGTGAGCGCAGCCCAGGTGGGCATGCGGGACACCGATGGGGATGGGTTGTGGGATCCGGTGGATACCTTTGCCCAGTTTGCCCTGACCATCCAACCGCCCGATCTGGTGACCAGCCCTGCGGTCACCTATGCCGGATCTGCCGAGGATAGCCCCTGCCCATCGCCCACCGGCCCGGTGATGACAATCAATACGCTGGTGAGCTTCCGTTACCAGCTGGATGCGGGCGATTGGGTGACGATTCCAGCGACCGATGGTACATTTGACGAAACCGATGAAGAATTCAGCGTGACCATTGCCAATATTGAGGATGGCGATCATGTCCTTAAGCTGGAAGTGGTGAACCGTTGGGGCAACCGGACTGAATGGGCGGATGCCTTCACGGTTGAACTACCGATAAAGAAACTGCACCTGCCGTTGATTCAGCGTTAAAAAAGTAAACCGGAGGGCGGCTGATCCCCGCCCTCCGGTTCACTCTTGGTTCTTATCTGCTTTGGACGAGTGTTGGCGGTTCTTCAGGGGAGCGAAATTTGTGAATAAGCACCAGGCCGATGACCAACGCCACAACAACCAAGCCAAGCTCAATCAGGGTATAGTGACGGCTCAGTCGATCACCAAAGAGAACACCCGCAACCATGCCCAGCCCGATAGCCACCGGCGTGGGTGCAATGAAAACCAATCCGATGGCACGGGCCTTACCACCCGTCAGACTCATCTTGGGCTTGCCGATCAACCAGACGGGGATGCGCCCGGCAATTAATATATACAGTCCAACGAACGCCAAAATAATTTCAGGCATTTCAATCTCCTGGATCTGATTTTACTTTGTAACCGGTCAATTTTGCAACGGAATTTTATGACGGCTTCTGATATTTTTTAACTTGTGTCAGGCTTGACGATTCGCCCCATTTGGGGTATATTAAAGCCCGCCTGCCCCTGTAGCGCAATTGGATAGAGCGTTTGCTTGCGGAGCAAAAGGTTTGGTGTTCAAATCACCACAGGGGCACAGCAAAATCGGGCCGTACTTTGTTGCGGCCCGATGCTTGTTTAAGCCATTAAAATCCCCAGGTCGGCTTTCCTGCTCTTCAGCGGATACCTAATGTATAATCACCCCTATGCACACGACACTCAAATCCCGGTTGCAGAAGTGGCTGCTTTCCTTCAACGACCCCCGTTGGGCGTTTTTGCAGGCAACTCTTTTTTTCATCCTTATCAGCATCATTATTGAAACCCCTTTCCGTCTCTCCAATGCGCCCCATTTTCAATATCTGGCAGACGCCTTTCTGCATGGTCAATTGAACCTGCGCGTCACACCGCCCACTGATCACGATTTGGTCTTCTTCCAAGGTAAGACCTACCTCTACTGGCCACCTTTCCCGGCGATTGTGATGATGCCGTTTGTGGCGCTCGTGGGACTGCATTTCAGCGATGTATTCTTGGTGATGATGATCGGGGCTTTCAATGTCAGCCTGATGGCTTTGCTGCTGCGAACCATCAACCAGAACAATATTATCCAAATTTCTGCCGTCAAGCGGGCCTGGCTGGTGATTTTCTTCATGGCTGGCACGGTACACACTACCCTTGCTCTGACCGGGAATGTTTGGTCGGCTTCGCAGGTGATCAGCATTGCCGGTCTGCTGGTGGCTTACTGTGCTGCGGTGACTCTCAAGGGTTGGAAAGCTTTTTTATTTGCCGGGATTGGTATGGCGGCGGCTATGTCCACCCGCTACACATTAATCCTGGCCGGTATCTGGCCGGCATGGTATCTTATTAATGAAACCCGCAAGACTCAACCCGCCAAACTGCTGCGTTATATGTTTATTGGCAGCCTGCCGATTCTCATCGCCGGGGGATTGTTGGGTTGGTATAACGCCGCCCGCTTTGGCAGTCCCTTTGATTATGGTTATGCCTACCATAACATGTCGGTAATATTTGAGGAGAATTACGCCCGTTACGGGGCCTTCAATCTGCACTATATTCCTGACAATATCTACTATCAGTATATCTACTATCCGTTTCCGGTGCGGGAGGATTTCCGGATGGGCGGCAGTCTGTTCCTGCTCAGTCCGGTCTTTTTGGTCGCTCTCTACAGCCTCTGGCAGGATCGTCGGGCTCTTTCCACCTGGGTGTTGCTGGTCACGATGACGCTGGTCAATATCCCCATCCTGCTCCTGATGGGAACCGGCTGGCAGCAGTTTGGTCCGCGCTACACCCTTGATTTCACCATCCCCTTGCTGCTGCTCACTGCCCAGGGCTGCCGTCGCCTGCCTGATTGGGCGCTGGCCGTCCTGACCCTGATCTCTGCGATCCATTATATTATTGGTTCGATTATCTTCCTGCCATGATGCGGCCCATTGCTGATCTCAAAGAACATAAAATTGTCATTGTCATGCCGGCGTACAATGCCGCTAGAACCCTGCAGCGCACGCTGGATGAAATCCCTCCAGAATTTCGCAAGCAGGTGATTTTGGTGGACGATGCTTCCCGCGACAACACGGCCGAACTGGCGCGCGAGTTGGGATTGACGGTCTTTGTACACCCTCGAAATCGGGGCTATGGTGGCAATCAAAAAACCTGTTATCGGGAAGCCCTGGCGCTGGGCGCGGATATTGTCGTCATGCTGCACCCGGATCACCAATATGATGCCAAGGTGATTCCCGATCTGGTTTATCCCATTGTGCGCGGTGAGGCGGATGCGGTCTTTGGCTCACGCATGCTGGGAGGGCATCCCAGGGAGGGGGGAATGCCCTGGTGGAAGTATGCCGCCAATATTTTCCTGACCGCGGCAGCGAACCTGATTTTTGGCCGCTATCTGACCGAGATTCATTCCGGCTTTCGCGCCTACTCGCGCAAGTATCTGGAAACTGTGCGATACGAAGACAACAGCGATGATTTTGTCTTTGATACCGAAATCATTGCCCAGGGCATGGCGTGCAACCTGTTTTTTCGGGAGACACCAATCGTCACACGTTATTTTCCCGAAGCCTCATCCATTAACTTCCGACGCAGCACCCGGTACGGTTTTGGTGTGCTGTGGACCCTGCTGCGCTATGGGCTCCACCGGGGTGGCCTCTGGCATCAACAGCAGTTCGAGAGCAAGCCCGACGTGATTACCCGGTCGGCGGACCAAAGTTGAATTTTGTCGGGTTGATGTTAAATTGGGTCCAGGCGAGGGCCGTGCTTGGGGTGATCTCGTACAAACCACCGGCAGTCCACTGATCGGGCTTGGGAGTATACCCAGCAGCAGCATATTTTTTGCAGTAGGCGGCAGCAATTTCTTTTGACAGTTTCGGATCCGGGTTTGGCATCTCCCGGCAGGTCCCCTCAATAATGACAACCTCGGAACCGCTCTCCAGGTGTAGGGCTATCTTGGGATTGATGGCAATATTCCGGGCGTGGCGCGTTTGCGGGCTGCCATCGCAGTAGATGCGATCATTCGCCCACACCCCCCAGACTGGAATGACATGCGGTCGTCCATCAGGCCGCACCGTACAGAGCCAGTAGTTTTGCGCTTCCACCAGACGCGTTAATACCTGATCCCAACCGAGCAGATCCGTGGTGTTTTCAAGGTATCCTTCCGGAAATTGTGGGCGAGAAATAAAGGGGAACGTCATGGCATGCCTCCGTCGGATCTGATGCAGTGTGAAATCAGTCTCCCAATGGATTGTCAACGGCCACTTGTTTAAGCGGCACGGTTTCGGTTGCCAGAAATCATGTAGACTTTACCCAAATATCGAAGCTTTTGCCTCTTTGAGCACTTCATCATTATACCGCAGGCCAAACAGTGGGTCTATCAGTCCTTAAACCCGATGAGACTGTCGACCATCAGTATCAGGGCATCAACCCACCGGTCATCTTTACTCCCGGGGAATTTATCCGGGTTCAGATGGTAACCCAC
>DAOQTN010000019.1:0-15393 GCA_035340555.1 Anaerolineaceae bacterium
CAGGAACCGAACGTCAATCTGTCATGGATGGATTTGAGTAGGTTTCGGAGAACGGTGAACCGACTGGTTATATGTGGATTGATGACGCCGTACTGCGTTCAATCCACCTGTCTGGGCGCGCTGGCGTTGGGGTATCCTGTCACGCTGGCGGCAGACGCGCACAGGACTAATGGCAAACAGGTTGCCAAATTGATTAAAGAATGGAATGTCAAACTGCAGGCCGCCGGAGCAGTCGTTAATCCCACGGCAGAGATTGCGTTTGGGTCTGTGGGCTGATGCGCCCGGAGATATTTTAATGCTGTACCGGGCGAGCCACGCCGGGCTGATTTCAATAATCAGCCCTCTCAAATTGAGAGGGCTTGGGTTCTCAGGGATTCGGGGTGCAACCAAATCTTAATCTTGTGAAGGGACAAACGCCTCCACACGGGCACCCAGTTCCCGGATATTGATGGGTTTGGACATGTAGACGTCACAACCCGCAGAGAGGGCTTTATCTGCATCACCTTTCAGCGCATTGGCCGTAATGGCAATAATCGGGGTGTAAGCAAGCGCGGTTTTTGAACTGCTTCGCAGCCGGCGGGTGACCTCGTAGCCATCGATATCCGGCAGGTTAATGTCCACCAAAATCAGATCAACATCCTGGGTTTCGGCGATTTGAACCCCATCCAGGCCATTCACTGCGGCCAACAGTATATACCCTCTCGATTCGAGGACGCGCCGAACCAGCAGCATGTTATCCGGATTATCCTCAATGTAAAGTATTGTGCGCCCCATCAGCGACCTCCTTGAGTTGGTATTGACCTTGCAAATCCGCCAAAACAAACTTTTCCGGGGGCGGTAACAGCTGGTCGAGGGAGATTAGCGAAAGATTGAAATTTCATGACGTACCGGCCTTCACAGGTCAAAAGGATCCGGGGATGGCAGATAACGGTTGACCGCATCCCGCAATTCCTGCAGGTCTACCGGTTTGGTTAAGTACAGATTGCATCCCACTGCCAGTGCTTTTTGATCATCACCGAGCAGGGCGTTGGCCGAGAGCACAATGATGGGAATGGTTGCCAGGGCGGTTTTCTGACTGGATCGCAGCCGCCGGATGACCTCATAACCATCAATATCCGGCAGGTTGATATCCAGCAGAATCACACCCACAGATTCCGTCTCGGCAATATTAATCCCTTCCAGTCCGGTGGTGGATTGTAACAGATGATAGCCCGAAGCTTCAAGAATACGCTTCATCAGGAGCATATTGTGCGGATTGTCTTCGATGCATAAAATGGCATTTTCCATGATTTGCACCAAGCCTTACTCTTTATCCTTTTCTTCTTCAATCACCTGAACAACCTGTTCAACAAACTTGCGTGAAGACAGTGATCCTTTTTGATACATGGCTTCAATCCGGCCACTGAGTCGCTGTCGTTCTTCCGGAGTGATATCCCGGGCACTGACCACCACAACGGGAATGTTCCGGGTGAGTTCGTCGGATTTCAATGCCTCCACCAACCCGAAACCATCCAGTTCGGGCATGGTCAGGTCCGAAACGATCAGGTCGGGACGTTTCTGCCGGGCCATCTTCAATCCCTCAAGACCATCTTTGGCGTGGAAAACCCGGTATCTCTTGCGGGTTTCCAGCAGGCGGCGGATCAGCAGGGCATCATCGCCGTTGTCATCAATTAAAAGAACTGTGGTGGTTTTTTCATCCAAGTTTTCAAGGGCAGCCTGCAGTCCCTCCCGCGGGGCAGCCGCCTGGCCTTCACTCAAATGAACATCAACCGCCCATTGATCCCCCAGGACATGTTTCTCAACCGGGAAAGTGTGTCCGGTACAGTTGACAACGACCTGCTCGTCCGGCCGGATGATCTGCTGACGGATCATTTTTTCCAGTCCGGCAAAAGCCACTGCTGTTGCCGGTTCAACCGCCATGCCTTCGCTTTTGGCCAGGGACCGCATCGCAGCAAAGGCCTCGGCATCCGTCACCGCTTCCATCGTACCGCCAAATTGTTGGGTCAGTCGCCACAGATAATTGTAAGAACTGCCCGGATCACCGGTGGACAGAATGATAATGCAGGTATCCGGGATGACTGGCGTGGCCGTGTCCCGGCCAGCCTTGAAAGCCCGCACCATGGGGGCACAGCCTTCGGTTTGAATAATGGCCAGTTTGGGGATGCGGTCGATCAATCCCATTTGGAACAATTCTTTAAATCCCTGGTAGACCCCCAGCGGTCCCAAGCCGCCGCTGACCGCCTGGATGTACCAATCCGGTGAACGCCAGCCCAGTTGCTCGACAATTTCATAGGCAATCGTTTTCATTGATTCGCGGGCCGGCAGGGAGCCGGCGCCACGGTCGAGGAAAAGCTGACGGCGTTGGGCAAATTGTGCTGCAATCTGCTTGGTTTGATCATAATTTCCGCTCACACGGATGACTTCGGCGCCGAACAAAGCGGCCTCGCGCAGCTTTTCCTGGGGGACCAGACTGGTCATAAAGACCCACAATTTGATGCCGGCCCGGGCACAGGCCGCGGCGTAGGCCACGGCAGCATTACCGGTGGAGGCAATCACAGCCTCTTTAACTCCCGCTTCCACCATGGCAGCCACGCCAACCGCAGCCTGACGATCCTTAAAGGAACTGGTGGGGCCGTAGCGTTCATCCTTGATATGGACTGCGTTGTGGCCCAGAGCAGGGGCAAAACGCTGCGAGAGCCAGAGCGGGGTGCCGCCGGCTGGATACAGATCAATAGACTCGGGCGTTTCCACCGGCAATATATCCTGATAACGCCACAAATTGGCGGGACGTCCGGGTAGACCGCGTAAGATATCCTTCTTGAATGTGATGTAGTCATACCGTGCCTCAAGCCACTGGGCATTGCACTGCTGACAAACAGCAGCTACCCGCGGGGTAAACGGCTGCTGATGACCACAGATCACACATTCCAGATACTTGATCTTTGACATATTACCTTGCCACCACCTCAATGGGCTCTGTAATTTTGGCTTCTCGCGGCAATATCACATAGAAGGTCGATCCCTCGCCGGGGACATTGCTGCTTTCGGCCCACATCTTGCCGCCGTGCATTTCAACCAGACGTCGACTAATCGGCAGACCCAGCCCCGTGCCACCCACCTTGCGGGTAGTGGAAGTATCCACCTGGGAAAATTCCTGGAAGATGGTCTCCAAATGGTCCGGGGGAATGCCGATGCCGGTATCCCTGACGGCGATCATTACCTGGTCGTCGGGCAGTCTTTGAGCCCGGATGGCAACAAAACCGCTCTCCGTAAATTTGATCGAGTTGTTGACCAGATTGATCATAACCTGACGCAGACGTGTGACATCCACATAGACTTCAATTTCTGCATCAGAGGTGGATTCAACAAACACATCCAGCCCCTTCTCACTGGCAAGTGACGAGGTGATGTTGATCACATCACCAAAGACATCCGCCAGCTTGACTTTTTCAGGATGCAAATTCATACGCCCAGATTCAATCTTGGCCATGTCAAGCACATCGTTAATCAGGTGCAGCAAATGCTTGCCATTTTTTTGGATCAGGCGCAGATCATTTTCCATGTATTCGGTCAGTGGGCCGTCGATACCTTCAAGGATCACATCCGAGAAGCCCAAAATCGAGTTGAGTGGCGTCCGAAGTTCATGGCTCATGTTGGCCAGGAAGGAGGATTTTAAGCGGTCCAATTCCTGCAGTTCAAAAGCCCGTCGGCGCAGTTCCTCGTTCAAGCGCAAAGTTTCCAAATGAATACTGGCTTGGGCAGCAATTTCCGCCATCAATCCCGCCGCTTCCGGTGAGGGATCAGTCAAACCGGTTACTGCCAGCTCTCCAATCACTTCGCCGCGCACCACCAGAGGTTGGGACAGGCTGATATTTTCAGGGGCTGCCGTCAATGGAGAAACCTGGTTCAGATCGTAGACAAATCCAGGTGTCAGGTTTTCATTGGCCTGTGAGAATTCCGCCCAGCCTTCCCGGGTCAACCGGCGACTGGATTCCTCAGCCTCCGCCCGGGCCCGGGCGGCATCCGCCAACAGACGCAAATTTTCAACCTGTTGTCCCACCTGACGGGCGACGGCCGAGACAAGCGCCTGCTCATCATCAGATAGTGCGTGGCCATCATCCGTCTCCAGCATCACCCGACCAACCTGTGTATCCATGACCTCCACGGATTCCTGATAAGTCACCTTGGTTGGGGGCGGATCCATGAAAGGTTCAACGCCACTCTGGTCGTAGGCAAAACCAATGCGCTCATTCTGATGAATGCCGTCCAGATAGGCATCCCAACTTTCATGGATGAAACGCCGTGTGGCGGCCTGCGCTTCAGCCCGGGAACGCTCGGCGGAGGCCAGCAGGCGCAGATTTTGAATTTGCAGCGAAACCTGCTGTGCCACAGCTTCAACCAGGCTTTGTTCTTCAGGCGACCAGGTTCTGGATGGGGGTGTTTCAACCACCACCGCCCCAATGGATTGCCCACTCGTCGTCAGTGGCATCAGGATGGCGTTTTTCAAATCCGCCTGTTTCAAAACAGAGTCGCGCACGGTTTGGAGGGTATTACCGGTGAAGGCATATCCCACCTGCGCACGTTCGTAAATCACAGGCCCCTGCAGCGACCGGGTTGGTGTCCCCGGTTCCAGGATTGCCGGCTCGGCCGGTTCCGGGATCGCCGGTGCGGCTATTTCTATTGGTGTTAAGGAAGCAAGGCCATCCGCCGGCGCCGGAGTTTCAGGCGACACGGCAGCCAGATCACCCTGGACAGGAGCCGCATCCGTTTCCGGCTGAGCTTCCGGGCGGTCAAACCCTGAGAACAAATCATGGAGCCGAGTATCGATCTTCTTCTTGGGCATGGAAAATGGCCTCCTCGACCTGGCGCGCTTATTCCTTATCCTTGATGCTCAATTGCGCAATGGTTCGCGGTGCACCAAGGGCATGCCCCAGTTCCCGGGCAGCAATCTGCAACACAGCTTCAACGCTTGTGGCGCTTTGGATCTTTTGGCTGATCAGGTTCAATGTACTTTGACGTTCCGCCTGCTTTTGAGCACGTTCAAACTGACGGCGGTTTTCCAAAACCGTGGCAATCTGGGGGGCCATGGCAATAAACAAACGTGTATCGGCCGGGGAGAATTTGTATGGTTCCTGACCTTCAAGGAGCAGGACCCCGATCTGTCGTCCGCCGATAAAGAGAGGCATGGAAGCCATTGCCCGGATGTTTTGTTGGGTCACCACTTGGTGCGCTCCTTCAATAACGCGCGGATCATTCTGCGCATCGTTCGAGAAGAGCGGTTCCGGCATGGTAAAGGCCTGGGTATTGATTTCTTCCAGCGTGTAGCGGTGTCCTACTTCAGTGGGCTCGGGCCCCATACCACTCCACCAGTTCGCCGCAATTTCCATATCAACCAGTTCATTGGCTGCGTTGTAGTTGAACACGCCAAGCAATTGGCGGTTAATCACCGGAATGCCCAAGGTCTCATGAATAATCCTCAGCATTTCCTGAAGATCACCTGCCTGGGCCAGGCGCAGGCCAGCCGCCGATAGATTTTCAGTTTGCTCCAGCGCTGACTTGGTCTGGGCCTGTTGCCGCAAGCTTTCAATGTGCGCACCCAGGCGCTCAGCAACCACATTAATCAGGGACAGCGATTCATTGTCGGTGGCCTCAAGCCCCTGAACCATCAGAGTTCCCACCGGTTCATCGCGCACCTTGAGGGGCAATGTAATGCCAGTTTCCTGAGCCAGTTGATCATTATCAAACGCCACCGGTCGAACCTCAGAAAGATTATAGAGGAAGCCCAGACTATCACGTCCGGTAGTATCCAGGAATTCCTTCCACCCTTCACCTGTCATCCGACGGGATACTTTTTCCGCTTCCGCTCGGGCGCGCTCAGCGGATTCCAGCAAGCGCAGGTTTTCAATCTGCTGCGCCACCTGGCGGGCCACACTATTGACCAATTCTCTGGTCCTTGCCACAGTCGATTGACCGGATATTTCCACGACCAGGTTTCCCAAGGGCTCCCCCGTCACCGAGATCGGGGCAACAATGGTACCGTCTTCCTCACTGGATGGAGTTCCAATGTCAGTCAATGGTGCCATTTCGTATCCGTCAAAGACATAGCCGAACGTTTCAGGCGCGTTGATGGCATCCAGATATTCAACCCAGTTAGCCCGTGCCAGTCGACGGGCCTGGGCCTCCACCTCGGCACGAGCCTGCCGGGTTTCCGCCAGAGAGGATGCATTTTGAATGGCAATAGCCAATTGGCCAGCCAAAGCTTCATAAGCGGTAAGGTTTTCAGAGTTCAATGCATTGGGTTCGCTGCTCTGCATGTCCAGCACACCCACAACCTGATCGCCAACGATCAGGGGAATGGACATCTCAGAGCGGGTATCCGGGAGTAATGGATTGGGTCTAAACGTCATACTGGCGGCTGTATCAGCAACAACGATGGATTTTTTCTCCACTGCAGCACGGCCGTTAATGGAAGATGTCAGAAGGGGTAAACGGTGATTGCGGCTAAGCAGTTCCGCTCCAACTGATCCTGTCCCTGATTTCAAGACCAAGTTGCTTTTAATGGTGTCCGTCAAATAGATCTGGACATAATAGAGATTAAAGCGTGAGCGGATGAGTTCCACCGCTTCTCTCAACATTGAATCCAAGTCGCGGACCCGGGAAACCGAGCGGCCCACCTCTGCTGCCAGTTCCAACCCCTGGGTACGCTCCTGGACACGTTGTTCCAAAGTCACAATGGATTCACTCAGTTGTGCGGCCATACTATTAAATGTATTGGCCAGAACACCAAATTCATCTTTTGATTGAATATTCGCCCGCACATTCAGGTTGCCATGCAACATCTGTTCAGCGCTGTTGGTCAGTGCTCCGATGGGAGCGGTAAACCGACGGCCAAAAAAGACTGCAATCATGACTGCCAGCCCGGCAATACCCAAGCTGAGCAAGGTTGTGATCAGGAAGGAACGCGTGATGATGCCAGACAGGTTATTGATGAGCAATTGCACCGGTGAGGAGAATTCGTCAATATAGGTTGTCGCCGCCACACGCAGATCCGTGCCTTCAATCGGCACCAAAACCATATATTTTTGGCGAATGGTCACCCCGTCCGGTTCCAACCAGTCATAATACCCTTCAGTAACCGAGCCGTCCAGTGATTTCTCAAGCAAGGCCCAAAATTCAGGCAAACGTTCAGCCAAATCACCAAGATAGGTTCCTACAAGAGCCGGGTTGCTGTGAAAGTGGTTAATGCCCTGGCTGTCATGGATGGCCGTATAGCCGGTATTGCCAACCGGTTGCACAGCAAGGGCGATCAACGCCTCATCGGTCTCCAGGGTCTGATAGTCTTTTGGATCCAGATCAGGGTTCAATGAAATGTAAAGACTTACAGACTGGGCAACCGCCTCGGCTTTATCCCGGATGGATTGTTCACCGGCTTGTTCAAGCGCAGTGCGGGAATCAAGCAAGGCTCGATTGCGCATCTGGGTAACCGTTCCCAAAAACAGGAGGAATACCAGAATAATTGGGACAAGCCCAACTGCAATCAAGGTTAGAGTGATACGTAATCGGATGTTCATAATCTCTCCTTGGTGATATGCTCACTCATTGGATCGTCTATCAAGCAACAGGCACTGCCATTTCAAGGCATTGAAAGAAATGCAACCAGCTTTCGTCTCCAAATCCACATACTGCCCAAATCTGATGACGGCCGTTATCGCAGGATCCGTTTCAGGTTCAGTCTTCATTCTCCGGGCAGTCCTTGAAAACTTGGGCAGCATGATTACTCCGACTCAATCCGATCTTCATCGTTTTGTCTCAGTGTGGTGATATTGGCACTAACGCGAGAAGCGCTCAAAACAACACCAAGTTCGCGAATGGCAGTTTGCAGTGCCTCCTGAATGGAACTGGTGCGTTGAATTTTTTCGCCGATATCCCCAGCCAGTGCTTCCACATCCGCTTGGGCTTTGGTTTGCTCAAAAGAGCGCACATTTTGAATGGATGTCGCAATCTGGGCAGCCAAGGTGGTTTGGACATTAATATCAGACTCGGTGAAGCGGTCCACTTGGTCGGATTGAATATCGAACACGCCAATCACCTTGCCGCCAACGATCATGGGGACAGCCAATTCAGAACGGGTATCCGGCAACAGGGGGTTGGGCAGGAAGTCAGGCGCCTGGGTGACATCATTGACGATGACGCCTTTACTCTCACGGGCAGCGCGGGCCACCAGCGATTGTTCCCGATCGAGCGGGATGGTGCGTTTCTCTGCGACCATCACGCGACCCGGTTCGCCGGCGCCGGCTACCAGCACCAGATTTTCACCGGTTCCATCCAGCAGGTAGATATGCGAGTGATACAGCTTGAAGCGTTCCTTGGTTAGATCCACCACCGCTTGAAGCAGTCGGTCTGTTTCCAGAATGGTGGCGGTGGCCGTTGATACCTCAGCAACCGTTTCCAAGTCTTGGGTCCGAGCCGCAACCCGCTGCTCCAAAGCACCGATGGAAGATCGCAACTGGGTAGTCATGCTGTTGAAGGTTGCCGCCAGCAAGCCGATTTCGTCCTGTCCGCCCACCCGGGCTTCAACATCCAGGTTGCCTTTGGCAATTTCACCGGCCACAGAAGTCAGAACAGCTAGCGGTTTAACCAGCCGGTTTCCAATAAAAAATGCCGCCAAGAAGGCCAGAATCAGGATGATGGCAACCAGCACACCACCCAGCACCAAGGAGTTGCGGGTGGATGCAGCAATCTGCGCTTGGGCTTCAGTAGCACCGGCCAGTAGTTCCTGGGCAGGCACCACAATCGCCAAACCATAACCCACTTCAGAAACCGGCGCATAAATCATAAAATGCTCAATGCCGTTTATGGACACAGTTTCCAGGCTGCTTTCACCAGCTGTCATCCTGTCTATGGCCGCAGAGAAATCCGGCGACAGTTTGGTCAACACGGCCTGATCCAGGACGTTTCCCAAGGGATAGTCATCCGGTGTAATGCCAAAATCGATATAGGCCGCTGGTGGCATGGCAATCAGGCGTTTGTTTTTGTCCAGCAGAAAGGCATGGCCGGTCTCGCCAATTTTCAAGTTGCCAACAACCGAGGTAATCTGGTTCAATTGAACATCCATGCCCTGCACGCCCCGGAATCTACCCGAGCTATCATAAACAGGGTAACTGACAGTGATGATCAGGCCGTTTGTGGCTGCATCCAGGTAGGGATCGGACCAGGCTGCGCTCTTGGTGGGGTTTTGCGCCGGCGCTGCAGCCATAAACCAGGGACGCTGGGTGATGTCAAAATCTGGCGGCACCAGAGCAGCCAGATCGACATTGGGATAGTACATTGTCTGACTGTTTACGCCGCCAAAATAGATTGCTACTGCATCGGGATTGGCGGCCAAGATGGCAGGAGTGGTAAAGTTGAGCTGAACCAGGGTATTCAATTCAGATATCAGCTCAGGAGTCAAATCCAAAATTCCCGGGATAAAGATTGCCAGTTCTTCTGAATTTGAATTATCCCAGTTGGTGCTTGACAGGCGATACATCGCTTCTTCAGCGTTCCAGTAATCGCCAGTGTTAAGTTTGGCTTCGTTGTCCAGTAGATTGACTGTTGTGTCGCCAAGGGTGGTAATTTCCTTACGCAGGGCGGCAAAAAAGTTGTTCAGGGTTTCTGTCTCCGCACCAATACTTTTCTGCAGTTCCGTCTCAGCCTGCTGGCGAACAGTGGCATCCAGTTGCTGGGTCAGGTACAAGTCGGTTTGCTGGGCACGATAGAAGACATAGAATCCCATGCCAGCAACCGCCAGAAAAATAATCACCGTGGAAGCCAGGATCAGGCGGGCGCGAAAACTCAATGTTCGTTTTGACCGACCGGCATTGAAGGTGGAATTGGAAGCTGTTGTCAGGCTCATTTTCATTCTCCGTAATCGTCTGAGGGATCCATTTAGTTGCCCGAGTCGTTTGTCAAAGCTTCGGGATCAATGATCACTGAAGTCGGCTTCATCCCCAGAGCATGTCCCAATTCGCGTACGGCAATCCGCAAAGCATCTTCCACGCTGGTGGTGCTCTGAATTCTTTGGGTGATCAGGTTGACCGCGCTTTCACGCGATGCCTGACTCTGGATCTGCTCAAAGGAACGGGCATTCTGCAAAGCCACACCCACCTGTGACGCCAACGTGGTCTGGATGCTGACATCAACGTCCGTGAAGTGGTTGACTTGATCAGATTGAACATCAAGCACACCGACAACCTTGTTGGCAACCAGCATGGGCACCGCCATTTCCGAGCGGGTGTCCGGCAGGAGAGGATTGGGCAGGAAGTCCGGGGCCAAGGTGACATCGTTGACCACCACGCCTTCTCGAGTACGGGCAGCGCGGGCCACCAGTGATTGCTCCCGCTCCAATGGGATGGTGCGGTTTTCAGCCACCATTTGCCGGCCCACTTCGCCGGCGCCAGCGGTCAAAACCAGGGTATTGGTGGGTTCATCCAAGAGGTAAATGTGGGCATGGTACAGGTTGAAGGATTGTTTGGAAAGATCCACAACTTCCTGCAGCAGGCGATCTGGATCAATAATTGTTGAGGTGGCAATACCCACATTCGCCACCACGCTCATATCCGAGGCAATCTTTTGCGTGCTTTCATACTGGCGGATGTTTTGAATGGCCACGGCGACCTGGTTGGCAATGGACTGCAGGGCATCAACATCTGCGTCCTGCAAACCATTAACCTGATTTTGCTGCACATCCAGGATGCCCAGCACCCGGTTACCAAGGGTAATTGGCAGCGCAATTTCAGCCTTTGTTTCAGGCAGGAACGGGTTGGGCAGCCAATCAGGATTTTGGGAGGTATCGGAAACCAGAATGGGTTGATTGGTTTCAGCCGCCCGCCCCACCAAGCCTCGTCCGGTTCGGATTTTGTGGAACTGAGCCAGCAGTTTTTCACCGGCAAGGCCGGTGCCGCCCACCATCACCAAATTTTCCTGGCGCTCATCGAAGAAGTAGATTTGAGTATGATAATACCCAAAAGCATCATTAACCTGATTGACCACCTCGGCAACCAGTTCTTTTTGTTCCAGGATGGTTGACAGGCGGCGGCTGACTTCGGTGGATGTAGCCAAGGCCTTGGTGCGATCCGCCACGCGTTTTTCAAGGTCAAGGATCAGCTCACGGATTTGCTTCGCCAGATTATTGAAGGTACGCGCCAGAACCGTAAATTCATCCCGCCCGGCAGTGCTGACTTCGGCTGCGAGGTTGCCGCGCTGAAATTCTTCGGTGCCGAGCCGCAGAGCTTCAAGAGGGCGGGTAATGCTGATCGTGTTGAACACTGCCAGCAAAACTGCCAATACCAAACCCACAACAATCAAAATCACACCGGTGCGAATGCTGTTTTGCGCTTGCGCCAACACATCTGTGTTTGTGGCGGTTACCTCTTTGACGTTTTCATCCGCCATGCTCTCAAGCCGCACGCTAATGTCGTTGCCCAGACGCTGCAGTTGCGATTCCAAACGGGTTGATTGGGCCGCATCGCCGGCTTCCTGGGCAGCCTGCAGTTCGCCAATCTGGGTTTGATAACTGGTGAGGGAGTTGATGATCAGATTTAGATTATCAGCGGTGGCCTGGTCAATATCCAGTGCCAGACCATCGCTCAAACCGGTCAGTGCCTGATCAACATCATCCAATGCTTCATAAGGGCTGGGGACATAATCTTGGATGTAGCGATTCAGGTTCAACTGGGAGGAGGCCACCCGCCGGGAGGTCGTCAACAGCAGACGTTCAACCTGGGCATCAACACTGGTGAAGCGCTCCAGGCGGTTCACGACCGAGTTGAAATTGCCCAGGATTGTGATTGCAACCAGGCCTGCCAGCGTCAGCACCAGCAGGAACGCAACAATCAGGCGGATTCGAACCGTCCCCTGTCGCGCAAAATCAAAAAGGCGATTTAACATAGCCAACCTCCTAGGGTTTGGTCTGAGCCTGTTCCCAAAACGTATTGTTGAAGAACAAATCGGGGTTAACCTGCGTATCGAGGACGTTGTAAGAATAGAGGGTATCAATCGTCCGGCGGACGTCGTTGCGGTCGGTATAACCTACCTGGATCAGGTCGCTTTGGACAATCTTGATAATTTCGTTCATCATGGAGACCTGATGTTCACGAGTCAGGCTGCCGCTTTCGTCGTATTTCATCACAATATCAACCGCTTCCTGGGGGTTTTCAATCGCATACTGCCAGCCGCGCAGGCTGGCGCGCACCATGCGCAGGCAGAGGTCGGGGTTGTCTTCAATCATCTTTTTGGAGGTGAACAGGGTGTCGCCGGGAAAATCGAGGCCATAGTCGGCGTAGTCGATAATGTTGATGTCTTCAGGTTTGTAGCCGCTTTCCAGAACCACATAGTATTCGTTATAAACCATGGCCGAGGCCACATCGAGTTCACCATTAATAAAGCTGTCCATGCTGAAGCCCTGCGAGACCAGGGTGAAAGAGTTAGGGTCAATGCCTTCTTTAGCCAGCAAAGCATCAAACTGGGCTTCCCAGTTGCCCAGCCAGACGCCCACGGTATGGTTGGCAAAGTCGGCGGGGGTGGCAATGCCCGAGTCTTTTTTGGCGATCAGCAGCAGACCGTTGGATTGCTGAATCTGGGCGATACTGACCAGATCCTGGGATTGTTGACCCTGTACAATAATGTCGGCAAGCAGACTGGTGCCGAACTGGGCAGAGCCAGTGCGGACGGCATCGAGGGCGGAAATATCGGGGCCGCCAGGGCGGATGGTGAGGTCAATGCCTTCTTCGGCGTACCAGCCCTTGTCCAGGGCGACATAATAGCCGGCAAACTGCGCCTGGGGCAGCCACTGCAGGTTGAGGGTTACGGCTGTCGGTGTGGTGATCTGCTCATCAGGGGCGCCGCCATTATTGTTGCAGGCGCTTAGCAGCGGGGTCATCACCATCAGGGCAAGGATAAGCAGTGAAAACCAGCGTTTATTCATGTTCTATCTCCTTGAATGTTGGAATAAAGAGGTAATTTCGACAGAGGGTTGGTGTGGATAAGGCTTATCCAGAAGAGTGGCTGGTTTGCGGTGGAGCGGAAGACCGGATTTCAGCCTGCTTGGCAAGATTGGCAATGGCACTGGCAATCAATTGACAGATCCAATCGGGGCGGACCGGCTTGAGCAGGACATCATTAACAGACAACTTTTGAGCTGCCTTTTCAAGGTCCGGAATCTCGTAAGCCGTGATCACAATGATATAAGCCGGGCAGATTTCAGCTTGAGCGCGCAGTTTTTCAACCAGTTGCAGGCCATTGATGCCCGGCATGATCATGTCAGTGATCAAAATATCCACTGGGTGTTCTTTTACCATTTCAAATGCCTGTTCGCCCGTACTGGCAATAATCGTCTCAATTCCGGGACCGAGCAGGGCAATGGCGCGCGCCAGGGTCGTGGCAGTGGTGGGGTGATCATCAACCACCAGGACGCGGGCATGGACATTGGCGGGAAATTTTTGAGTTTTCATCAGTAATATTTTGCCTGATTCTGCCCTCTGCAACAGATTGTGTTTGAGCAGAAATGGTTGGGAAAAGTTGGCAAGTCATTCTGCTTCGGGATCAGCCCCACTTGGAGCAGAAGTTATATCGCCTTTTGACGCGCCCTTGGCCAACATCCGCTACAATTGCGGCGTCATCTGCAGCTCAGGTATCCGTACAGGTCCGGCGTCGCCTGCAGCGCAGGTATCATCTGCAAGTCACATCCAGGCCACTGAGGATGGCCTATTTAGCGCGGCAACCGATAAATCGCGTATCACCGCCCGGAATCGCTAACGCTTTGGTCCGTATCTGGGAGGTCAGTCACTCACCAGGCGATAACCCATCCCGCGCACATTGAAAATGTAACGTGGTTTACGGACATCCGGCTCAATCGCCTGCCGGATCTGGTGAATATGCCACTTGACCAGTTCCTGGGCTTCGCGAACATCAACTTTGTACCCCTGCGCCTCAGCCACCAGGGTTTGATAATCCACAACTTCGGGGGCGTGCCGTGCCAGTACCAGCAGGAAGTTGAATGATGTGGGCAGCAAGCTGATGATATTTTCACCAACTGTCACCCGGCGAGTGTACAGATCCAGCGCAATATCCCCGCGTTTCAAATAACGCTCTGATGAGAGGGGCGGCGGTGAAGACGGTGGGGGCAAAACCGCGCTTTCATCATTGAGCTGGTTTAATTCCCCCTGCAGGAGGTCAATTTGGGCTTGAATTTCACGCTTGCGGCGTTCTTTTTGCCGGGCGAGCAAAATGGACCGGATCCGATCGATCACCATCTCGGGTTTGAGAGGTTTCAACAGGTAATCCGTGGCGCCGCGGCGCAGAGCTTCAACAGCTGAGTCCAAGTCGGGCAAGGCGGTGAAAAGGACAACCGGCAAACCAGAATAACGGCTGCGGATAATGTCCAAAGCGTCCAAGCCGGGCATGCCTGGCAAGCGAATATCCATGAAAACCAGGTCGAAGCTGGAGGTTTCCAAAAAGGCCAGCCCCTGCTCTGCGTTTTCGGCCGTGGTTACATCAAAACCGGATGACTGCAAGATGCGCGCCAAGGTGTGCCGGATGACCTGTTCATCATCCACAATCAACAACTTGCCCGTAATATTCATAATTCTTTGCGGTGGAAACCACCCCGTTTCAGCGGGTGGCCGTTTCCACCTCACCTTTGATATCGGCGACCGGCAACCAGATTAAGATTGTGGCCCCGCGCTGGGGGTTATTTTCAGCCTGGATGCGGCCACCATGCCGGAGGATAATTTCTTGCGAGATGGTCAAACCCAAACCCGTGCCGTGTTCCTTGTTGGTGATAAAGGCTTCGAAGATGTTCGGGAAAATATCCTCCTGAATGCCCGGGCCGGTATCTGAAACAGCAATCAAGGCTTCCTGGGTCTCGGGCAGATACTGGGCGGATACTTTCAGGTGCCCGCCACCGGGCATGGCTTCAACAGCATTCATCACCAGGTTGAGCGCCACCTGTCGAAGCTGGTCTTCCAGGCCTGAGATCGGGGGCAGGGCATGGTCCAGCTGGAGTTCAAACGAAATTTGATGATGCCGCAGATGCGTGGCCACCAGCGCACCCACTTCCTGGACAATATCATTGATGCTAACCGGCTTAAATTCATCAGCATTCACCCGCCGGTAGGTGTGGCGCAGGCGGGTCAGCATATCAGCCATTCTATCAGTTTCTGAGAGAACGATATCCAGATCTTGACGGCCCTGGTCAGACAGGGTTTGCTCTTCTTTAAGTAAAAAGAGGGCATTTTGAATGGCCTGGATGGGATTATTCAATTCATGGGAAACCGAAGCCAGCAGACGGCCGGCGATAATCAGTTTCTCATTATGCACGAGTTGATCACGGGTGGCTTTTTCGTGCCGCAGGGC
>DAOQTN010000020.1:0-15094 GCA_035340555.1 Anaerolineaceae bacterium
TAGAATTTGTTGTTTTCACAAACCCAATTTTCTACCAAGGTGCGGTTTTTCTCAAAGAGAAGACCGCACCACTTTTTGTCTAAACTCGAATTCACTTGTAACAGGCCAATTCCCTCCTTATACTTCAACGGCGGTTATCCCGGATTGATCAACGCCACTTCAGAATGGATCGCTTTGCACAACGCAATAAATCAACTCCGAATCAATCCATGGCAGGCTGTCCGATGCTGATGTTCAGATCCCCAGTTATTGGCATAAATTTCCCACCCAGATGAAAATAGATATTTCTTTGCAGACCTTGTCTCACCATAAATGTTGTGGCACCGAAACCCAATAACGCCATTGCAGGTTGGGAAAACCGCAAATCAGAGATTAAACCCAACAGGCTTTGGGCGTTGGATAAGCACGGACAACGTCTGCCGGGAACCCGTTTTACTACCTTATTACCACTCACGCCAAAAAGTAAAGCGAGCAACAGTTCCTGTCTGTTCTAATTTTGAACTGGACGTCAGAACCTCGATCCAAGTCTGCCCAGGTTTGAACGGGAATGGCTGCCCATTCGCATAAACCAGGGTCATAATGCTGCTTTCGCTGGGACGCGTCCAAAATACTTGGTAAAGTTGTCCATCCCGAGCAATCCAAGCCGGGCCCTGCCCCAGCAACACCGCTTCTGGCATTTCCACTGCAGGATTTATCTCTTGGTCTTCATGCGGCACAAACAAAATGACTACATTATCCGCAGAAATTGCGGTCCCGGTCAAAGCATCTGTTAGTGGGGCATATACTTCGCTGGCCTCATCGGCTGCATTTTGAGTATCCGACGCACGCAGGTAGCGACCGCTTGCCAAGTCATAAGTCCAACGGTTGTAAATGGCCGCGGAGAAGCGGACATCCACCTGGCTGATGGGCATGCCACCACCCGGGACAGTCAGCTCAAAACGCATTCCATCCAGGTTTTGCCGGGAATTATCAATCCCATTCCGTGTACAAACAGACCGTACTTCGGCGGTATTAGCCATCAGATAATTGTTGGTACCATACCGTGTCAGGGCTGGATAAGCCCGATCACTTTCCAACAGGAGGCGTTCATAAAACTCAGCCGAAATGAGGCGTTCATAAACGCGCGGATCGGCATAACCGAACAAGAACATGGCTTTGTAGGCCCGAATTAGGTGGACATCATGATGCCGTGCTGATCGGATTGGCATAACCTGAACAGCATCCTGTCCAAAATAAAGTGCCGCAAACCGGGTGGACCCCTCCTCGGTATAGTATTCGTAAACCAGATCAGCCAATGAAAGTCCATACTGGGGTCGATCATACCGGGGTAGATTTTGGACTTTGATGATAATCGGGCGGCGGTTTAAAAGTTCAGGGTTCTGGGAGATCAGCCCGGTCAACGGGTTGATCTCTGCCGGAAAATTACTTGGTCCATAGCCGGGATAAGTCGGGGTTGGAACTAACGTCGCGGTTGGGATCACGGTCGGTTCAACCGGCGTTGCCGTTGGGGGATTGGGCTGAAAAGGTGTTGCAGTAGCCGCCATAGTTGATGTGGCGACAAATGTGGGCAGTGGTGAGAGGCTGCTGCATCCGGCCAATGTCAATACGGCCAGCAACGCCCCAAAAAGATTCCGGAGTTTTAACATCATTCAGCCTTTCTCGACTGGTTTTTTCAATCCAACCGTGCTTGTCCTACTCATATTTCAAAGCATTTACAGGAACAATGGTGGCGGCGCGCAGGGAGGGATACAAGCCGGATAGCAATCCCACCACTGTTGCAAAGATTATTGCAAATAGAATCAACCAGAAAGGAGTCCCAATTGCCGATTCAGGAGGCGCCATGCCGCCTTGGGCGGCCTGTTGTGCCAAATAATTGAGAGCAACTACATTTAAACCTTGTGCAGCCAACCACCCCAAACCAGCTCCGCCCAATCCACCCAACAGGCCAATGCCAGCCGACTCGCCCAGAAAGATGCTCAGAACATCCCGATTGGTTGCACCGATGGCTTTCATCAAGCCAATTTCACGAGTACGTTCCAAAATAGCCATGGTCATGGTATTGGCAATACCGATTGCCGCCACCAGGAGTGCAATAGCTCCGACCCCGCCAAAGATCAATTGTAAAATCAAGAAGAAGCTGTTAATACTTTCCAGATAGGACTGCGGTGTATAAGCCATATAGCCCAATGCATTAATTTGCTCGGCAATATCCAGAACCTGTTCCGGGTCAGCCACCCGGACAATAACGTTCGGATAACCGTCTTTATTGCGATTAATGCGGACACCGCCCGCCCATTCAGACCAGGGGGTCATTTCGTCCAGACGCACATATAGGGCATTGTCTGATTCGCTGCGAGTTTCAGGCAAAATGCCCACAATCCGTAAATTGATGCTCTTTTTGACCTGTTGTCCGTCACTGGTGTATTTGTAGATGACCAGCTTGATCTGTTTGTTGAGTAATTCGGGTTGTTCCGGTGTATCCTGCCCGGGGCGCCACTGTGGATCATAAAAGTTGCGCGCAGCCCAACCCCCGATGACCGCTGTCCCGCGATCAAGAGTGGTGACACCGGTCTCAGTGATATCACCGAGGTTGGCAAGGTCATCAGTACCAATACCAATTATTTGCCCCCAGGTCTCCAGTCGTCCTGAAACAATGTGGGTCTCATAATAGAGATAGTCCCGTGGAATAACAAATTCCACACCAGGAATAGCCGCCAACTCCTCAAGAGCATCAGGAGTCAGCAATTTGGCATCCGAAGGACCCGAAACACCACCCTTGTCGCCATAAACAACGCCACCTTCGCCGGTATCATAGTTTGGGTAAACTTCAATCCGGCGTAGGTCGCTGATGCCATAAAGCTGGCTGGTTGCACTTCTTTGCAGGCCAATGGCCAGCGACACCAGGAGTACAACTGCTGCAGTGCCAATGACAACCCCCACCGCAGTCAGGACAACCCGTCCCTTACGGCGGCTGAGATTACTGGCAATAATGCTGAGCAGGTCAAAGAAACGCATATGCGCTATCCTTATCCTTTACCGCTTGGCATGGGCTCAATTGGTTTATCTTCGGGAAATTCTTCGACCGGTGGGGTTTCCGGGGTGGGTTCGGCACTATCCAACCCTAAAAGTCCCTTAAAGAAACGCAGGACCTTATCCCAGAAAGTTTCGGGTTCCGGTTCAGTAATGGGGGGTTCCCCATTTTCACCAGGAATGGGTTCAATGATAAATTCCTCAACGTTTACCGTTATGGTTTGTGTAACAGTCCGAACTTGGTTGAAATCATCCGTGTAATTAATGGTCACGGTGAGATCCAGTGGACCAGCAGCATAGGGCATGACCTGGGAATCCAATGTAAAATATCCGCCCGGTTCCAATGCTCCGACAAGGGCTGTATTATTTGTAATGTCGGCATTTTCCGATGTCACGGTAATATTCCCCAAAACCGCACTCTTACGTCCCAAGTTGGTTACCTGCAGGGGCAGCATGTTCATCGAATTTGAGAAGAAAATTCCCGGATCTGTATAAAAATTTAAATCCAGCTGCGGCAGGGAATACACCAACAAGGTGATCACCTGGTCATCCAACAGACGATTATTTTTGGGGTCCGTATAAACAAAGGCCAGTTTGAGAGGATATGCGCCCGGATTGGCGGATACATTAACAATCAATTGCATGGTGGTGCTGGTGGTATTCGCCGCCAGCAGATCTCCCAGATAAACCACATTGGAACTACCCAGAGGGGCGAAGGTTGAGAGATCGCTGCCGCTGCCTGATATGCCACCGGGTTGTGGCGTGCCGGATGCATCCAGCGTCACCCCTCCGCCCAGAACCATGGATACCGAACGGGCATCGGCATTGCCAAGGTTGCGCAGGTTCAATGTCAGATTGAAGATGGTCCCCGGCTGAAGCGGATCCATATCACTGGCGTAGCTTTCCACCACAATTTGTGGGCGCGGCAGCAACGGTGAGATTGTGGGGGTGGCCGTGGCCGCAATCCAGTTTGGGGCCTGGATGTCAATCGTCAAAACAAAGGTTTCGGTGTAGTTGATGGAACCATCGTTGTTGGTATAACTGAGTGTCATTGTGACCACACCCACCGTCCGCCCCCACAAATCAGCCTCAGCCAGCATCGGTTGATGAAAATTGATGTCTGCCGATGGGGCCAGCACAGGAGTGGCCACCACACCACCGGTATCTTTAGGATAAAAATCGGTGGATGCAAATGTGGCAATGATGTTACGCGCTTTTTCAGCACCAATATTGACCAGTCTAACACCCAGTTCAAATTCATTGCCTGGGCGGATGGCACCCTCACCGGATCCATAAGAATCGATTATCAGGATCGGGCGCGTGGTGGTGGGGGGAGGTAATGTAGGTGTCTCTGTTGGGGTGGGAGTTTCTGTTTGCGCCAGGGTGGGGGCGGTATTCATCAGGCTGAAGATGGTCAGCGCGGCAATCAGGATAATAACAGGCCAGGTACGTTTCATAAAGATGTTTCTCCAGAATGTCAGCCTCAAGCCTCATCAGCTTTTTGGCTCTCGAATTGGGAGGCTGCCTCAAATTCAGCCTCACTGACGATACGGCCATCCAGTAAATATACAAAGTGGGTGGCAAAATGCTTCATCCGCAGGTCATGAGTCACAACCACTACGGTTCGTCCACTGCGGTGTAGATCTGATAATAACTGCATAATGGCATAGCCACTGGACGTATCCAGATTGCCGGTAGGTTCATCCGCCAGAATCAAAGCCGGGTCATTAACCAATGCCCGGGCCACGGCAACCCGCTGTTGCTGACCGCCTGAAAGCTCGGTGGGGCGATGTCGAACGCGTTTTTGTAACCCGACCTGCTCCAGCAGCATTAATGATCGCTTGCTCCGCTGGGTGGGGGGGATACCAGCAAATCTCATGGGGAAGGCCACATTTTCCTGAGCAGTCATGCTGGAAATAAGATTGAATGATTGAAAAATGAAACCCACACGCCGGCGGCGAAAGATTGCCAGGGCATTTTCATCCATTTTATCGACAGATTCCCCCCCTACCGTGATTGTTCCTGAGGTGGGCCGATCCAATCCTCCGAGCAAATAAAGCAGGGTGCTTTTCCCCGAGCCTGAAGGTCCCATGATAACAGCAAATGATCCGGCTGGAATATCGAGGTCTATTCCAGCCAGGGCTTGAACCATGGTGCGCCCCATTGTGAAGGTTTTCCGCAATTGTCGGAATTGAATAAAAGCAGTTTCGTTCATGAAATTAATTAGAAGTAGAAAAATCCGCCGGTGGATAATCCGCTCAGCTTGGCCCCAATAAATGCCGGCAGTGCCCTAAGTGCAATGACAATTAAAAAGGCCATCAGGGTTGCAATCCAAGCCTTACGGTGCGAAAGACCGGATAGAGGCAGGGCGCCAATCAGTAAGAGCACCAACTGCCAGATCAGATAGACATCAATTAATCCAAGAACTGCACTCCAGAAAGGAGATTCAGCTGGAGCAAAGCCCGAAAGCCCCGCACTTTGAATCAGATGTCCCGAAGACAAGACTGCAATGGCCTGCACTATTAAACGGATGGCTAAAGGCATGCTGGCCCACGCAGTCAAATTAAGTGCTCCAGCATTGGAACTGCGGCTGCCAGCTAAAGTCAATGAAAGATGTAGAATACTGCCGAGCAGAAACCAGATAATCCAGACGCCCAAAACCCCGCCGATGATGGGGAAAACATATAAGTTCACTGGACTGGCTGAACGTGCCAGGGCATCAAAATACTGTTGCTGCTCCTCTGGGGTCCAGTAATCAAACCCATAAGGCAGCTCGCCACTTTGGGCATTGATAATTGCTGCCCGGCGGGCTGGGGCACCTGCCAGAACATTCAAAATCACCAGAAGGCTCAGCACCAGCAAAGGTAACAACCAGACGCCATGCTCCTGAGCAACAACTTCTTTCAGGGTGCGCTTGGGACGAAAAAATATCGGCAAAAGCCAATCCCAGCGTATCCGGCGAGGTTTTTCTTCATGATTGAGTTCAATATCCTGTTCGGTCATAGGAAATCCTCACACCAAGTGTAATATACCAAATATACCATAGACGCTACCACCGCACGAAAAGTTCCAGAATCGCCCGGTGGCCCCGGTGATTGTGCAAATCCCAAAATAGCGGGCTGCGGTTATAATCAATTTCATGCATTCTTCCGCTCATATACCCTCGCATAGTGTCCTGCGCCGGATGACTCCTGGTCTGCTGCTGGGGGTTGTTGTTCTAATTGTTTTGGTACTGCTCGGGGATATCCGCCAGGTAGGAGCCCATCTGCAAACTTTCAACTGGGCTTTTTTTCCATTGGCGTTGCTACTGACGTTATTCAATTACTCATTACGCTTCTTTAAATGGCACTATTACTTGGGACAAATCGGCGTCCAAAATTTACCCCTACTTCAGAGTGCCCGCCTGTTTGTGGCTGGATTTCCTCTAGCTGTCACTCCGGGTAAGGTTGGCGAGGTGCTAAAAGGTGTCTGGCTGGAACAGAAGACCGGCGCTCCTGTGGCACGCGGCGTTTCGGTGGTGGTGGCAGAACGCATCAGTGATGGTTTGGCCGTGCTGGCACTCTCCATCCTGGGAGTCATCGCCTATCCGCGTTACTGGCCAGCCTTTGCGCTTGTACTGGGTTTGCTGTTAAGTCTGGTTGTCGGCTCCCAGATTCGCCCAGTGGCTTGCTGGGCCCTGGACCTGGGGGAGCGGATCCCATTTGCCCGACGTTTTATTCCAACGCTGCGGGAATTTTATGAGGGTAGCTTTATGCTCTTTCGCCCCGAGGCCATGCTGGTGGGCGTCGGCCTGGGAACCATTTCCTGGTTGGGCGAAGGCATCGGATTCTATTTGATTTTGCTGGGGCTCGGATTGTCTCCAAATCTTGAGTTATTGGGACTGGCCGTCTTTGTTTTGGCCTTTTCCACGGTTGTGGGCGCGGCTTCAGCCCTGCCAGGTGGTCTGGGAGCAGCAGAAGCATCCATTGCCGGCATGCTGACCCTGCTTCATGGTCTGGAGCCCGCCACAGCCTCGGCTGCCACATTGTTGATCCGACTGGCAACCTTCTGGTTTGGCATCGCGCTGGGGCTCATCATCTGGCTTTTCTCACGTGACCTGCTTGGATTCACACCATCCTCCCGGAGGCGCAATGAAAACTCTCAAGGTTGATTTTCACGTTCATACCCGTTGGTCACGTGACAGCCTGAATCAGCTGCCGCAGCTTCTACAGGTGGCTGCGCGGCGCGGGCTGGATCGGATTGTGGTTACCGATCACAATACTATCGCCGGGGCTCTGGCAGCCCGCGAACTGGAGCCCGAACGGGTGATTATCGGTGAGGAAGTGAAGACCTCCCGCGGCGAACTGCTGGCTGCCTTTGTCACTGAAGAAGTACCCAAAAATCTACCTCCGTTGGAAGCCATTACCCGATTGCGCTCCCAGGGCGCCTTTATCAGTGTATCGCACCCCTTTGACCGGCAACGCAGTGGGTGGGATTTGACAGATCTGATGGAAATTGCCCCGCTGGTGGACGCCATTGAGATATTTAACGCCCGCTGCTATACAGCCCAACAGAACCTTCAGGCACAACAATTTGCCATCACGCATAACCTGCCCGGGACAGCCGGATCTGATGCTCATGTTCCCTTTGAGGTAGGACGGGCGCTGCTGGTTCTCCCTGCTTTTGATGATGCCACAAGCTTACGGGCCGTTTTGCCACAAGCCCGTTTATCGGCCCGGCGTTCGCTGCCATTGGTTCACCTTCTCTCCTTCTATGCTCGTATGACTCACAAATCCCGAATCGGTTGAGGTATTTGCGCTTGGTTTTAGCCCATTTGTTGTATACTAATACATGTGCGGATTCATCATAAATTAATCTTTCTGCACCGAAGGGGCCAACCAGGCGAAAAGGTCATGCGAATTAGAACATTGCCTTTGTTGACCATCACATTACTGCTGGGGTTGATCTTCACAGCCTGCTCCCCAAAACCAAACGAAACCTTGCCGAGTGAAATTGTCATTGGGGTCTATGAGCCCATGACTGGATCACAGGCAGAGGGCGGGCAGCAGACCATGCAGGGCATCAACCTGGCCTATGAGCAGGATCACCAGGCACTTGGACTACCTGTACGGCTGGTGTTAATGGACAACCGCAGTGATCGCTTCGAAGCTGCAGCCGTTGTCAACCGCCTGATTGAGCAGGAACATGTGATTGCCATCATTGGCAGCTACGGTTCCTCCAATTCCATTGCCGGTGGGGCGGTGGCTGAAACTGCCGGCATCCCGGTGATGGGCTGCTCGCCCACCAGTCCCCTGGTCACCGCCGGGCGGGATTATTACTTTCGCGTCAGCTATATCGACCCCTTTCAGGCCCAAGTGATGGCGCAATATGCGGTAGAGGAAGGCATTAACAGCATTGCCATTATTTACAATATTACCCAATCCTATTCCGTTGGTCTGGCAAATGATTTCCGCCAATCCTGGATTGAACTGAGCGGCAGCGCCGATGGGATTGTCGCCACGGTTGCCTACAGTGATGGGGATGAAGATTTTACCGATCAGATTGCACTTTCAATGACCGCCGAAGCAATTTACATCCCCGGTTATTTTAGTGATGCTGCCCGGCTGGCACGGCAGGCGCGCGACTTGGGCTATACCGGTCGCTTCCTTGGTTCTGATGCTTGGGAAGCCCCCGAGTTAATCTCAATCGGGGGAGAGGCCGTTGAGGAGGCCGTTTTTACCACCCATTTTTCCGCTGCCAACCCTGATTCACCTCTGGCGCAGCAGTTTGTGGCTCAGTTTGAGGCCAGACATGGTGGACAGCCCAGTGCTTTCGCCGCTTTGGGATATGATGCCTATCGGTTGGTATTGGACTCCATCGAACGCGCCCAGTCAGCAGATCCACATGACATTCGAGATGCGATGGCGGCAACCCGCAATTTTGCTGGTGTTACCGGCAGTATCACCATCGATGACTCGGGAAATGCCGTCAAAAATGTAGTTCTGGTCATCGTGCGCAATGGCGCTTTCGAGTTTTTGGCGCTGGCAAAGCCCTGATGTGATTTGATTTTCAATGATTCTTGGATTATACTGGTTCTAAATTAATCAAACCGGGAGGTTGCAAATGGAAGAACTGGTAAAACTTGTATCCAAAAAGACCGGCCTGAGCGCCGATATGTCAAAGGTGGCCATCGAAACAGTGCTGGGCTTCCTAAAAAAGAAACTGCCTGCTCCAATTGCAGCCCAAATCGATGCGGTCTTAAAAGGCGATGCAGCGGGCATTGCAGGGACTATTGGCAACCTGCTTGGCAGTAAAAAGAAATAAGAAATATTTTTGGTCAGTCCACCGGCAGTCACAGAGACTGCCGGAATTGTCATCCCAGATCAGGAGTCCGTTAAATGACAGTTTATCCCCAAACCCGTTGGACGCTGGCCGATCTCTTCCCGTCAGCTGAAAGTCCTGAATTGGAAGCGATCTTCACCGCGCTGCGCGAACAGGTACAGACCTTTGCCGCCCTGCGCCCCCAGCTAACCGAGCAAATCACAGTTGCCGATTTCATGGCCGTGATCCACAAACTTGAATCCATTGATTACCTGGCCTCCCGCCTCGGCGGGTTTGCTCACCTCCAGTTTGCAGGGGACACCCAGAATCAAAAAGCGGTTGCACTGTTGGGACGCGTTGAGCAGTTCCTGGCAGGCTTAATGAACGAGACCTTATTCTTCAGCCTGTGGTGGAAGGGTGTCTCAGACCAGACCGCGGACCGGTTGATGGCTGAAGCCGGAGATTATCGCTACTGGCTGGAAGAAATGCGCCATTTCAAACCGCATACCCTGACCGAGCCCGAAGAGAAGATCATCAACATTAAGGACGTTACCGGCATCAGCGCCCTAACCCATCTCTATGATTCCATCACCAACCGCTATGTCTTCAAGCTTGACGTGGATGGTCACGTCCGCGAGATGACCCGGGGTGAACTAATGGTTTATGCCCGTCATGCCGACCCAGATCTGCGGGCCCGGGCCTATCAACAGTTATATCAGGTTTATGGTGACGACGCAGCTTTGCTTGGTCAAATTTACCAGTATGTGGTCCGTGACTGGCGAAGTGAAAACGTGGAACTGCGTCACCATACTGAACCCATTTCGGCGCGCAACCTTGGCAATGATATTCCGGATGCCGTGGTTAATACGCTCTTGGATGTGGCCCGCAAAAATGTCTCTGTCTTCCAGCGCTTCTTCCGACTAAAGGCCCGTTTGCTGGGCGTCGAGCGGCTGCGCCGGTACGATATCTATGCACCGGTTACCCAGGCGGAAAAAATATACCCCTTTGGTCAAGCGGCTGAGCTAGTGTTGGATGCCTACCGGCAGTTTGATCCAAAGATTGAGGTTCTGGCCCGGCGCGTTCTTGATGAGAACCACCTTGACAGTGAAGTTCGTAAGGGTAAACGGGGGGGGGCATTCTGTGCGACGCCCCTGCCGGATATCACCCCCTGGGTGCTCCTCAATTACCAGGGACGCGCCGATGATGTTGAAACCATGGCTCACGAACTGGGGCATGCGGTACATTCCATGCTGGCAGCACACCACAGCATCTTCACGGCCCATTCCTGCCTGCCCTTAGCGGAAACCGCATCCACTTTTGGTGAAATGCTGTTGGTGGACCGCATGCTGGCAGAGGAAGCCGACCCGGCTGTGCGCCGCGATATCATTTTCCGCCAGCTTGATGGCGCTTACGGCACAATTCAGCGGCAATCGTTCTTTGCCATGTTTGAGCGTCAGGCTCATGATCTGATTCAGAATGATGCGGCTGTAGACGAGATCTCTGAGGCCTATCTACAAAATCTGCGCGATCAGTTTGGTGACGCGGTTGAAATCAGCGACGAATTCAAATATGAGTGGGTCTCCATTCCGCACTTTTACCATACCCCATTCTATGTTTATGCTTATGCCTTTGGCCAACTGCTGGTGCTCGCCCTTTATCAACAGTACAAAAAAGAGGGCGAAAGCTTTAAACCGCGCTACTTCAAAATTCTATCCACGGGCGGGGCTGAAGCACCTGTGCGCCTGCTGGCAGATGCCGGCATCGATGTATATAAAGCCGAGTTCTGGCAGGGTGGGTTTGATGTTCTTGCTGCCTTGGTTGACCAGCTTGAAAAGATGTAAACCAGAATAATAACAACACACCAGAGAACAGGGCCTTCAAGGCTATCAGATTGAAAGGATTACAGGCCCCATTTCTGGCAATTGAGTAAAAGCAAAACGGGCAAGTGCCATCAACTTCAAAAGGCACTCGCCCGTTGAATTTTAACCGCCGGCAACGGGGGTCATGGCCCGGTATTACGAGGTTGTTTTTCCGCTGCGCGTGGTGCGTGGGCGTTTGAGGGGTGCAGTGGCCGCACGATAAGCCGGTGCCAGGATCGCGTAAATTTTACACAGACGGCTGTCGAGCAAACGGCTCTGGATGCGGGGGTCAATTTCATCCAAGGGACTGGCCGTGGTAATCACCATCGGCAAACTGGCGTTGTAACGATGGTTGATGATCTGATAAAGCTTTTCACGAGCCCAGGGTGTGGCACTCTGGGTGGATAAATCGTCCAAAATCAACAGGGGTGCATTACGCACTTCTTCAAACAACCGATCATAAGATTGGGCGCTGTTGGGGCTGAAAGCCGCCCGCAGGTGATCCAGTAGATCCGGGACAACCACGAAGAGGGGCTCCTCTCCACCAGCGGAGCGATAGTTGCCAATCGCTGCGGCAAGATGAGTCTTGCCACAACCATAGGTTCCCATCAATACCAGCCAGCCGCGCGGTCGCTCCGCAAATTCCTGCGCGGCGCGGAAACTCTTTTCCAGGCTGCGCTGCACATCGGTAGACAGGCGATCCGGCTCACGCATGCTGAAATTACCAAAGGTGCGGTCATTTAATAAATTCAGGGTTGAAAGTAGAGACTGCTCTGTTTCGTTGGTGCCGGTTCGAAAATCCGGGGCACTAATCCGGAGTGTGGTGACCAAGGTCGCATCCTGTAAACGGGAGCGGATGCGTCCATCCAGATCGCCGGGTTCCAGGTTCGTAGTAATCACCAGTGGGAGGCGGTGTAAATAGCGATAATCCAAAATCTGGAAAAGCTTTTCCTGTGCCCAGGCTGTGGCATTCTGCGTTCCCAAGTCATCCAGCACCAATAGACGTACATTGCGAATTTCATCAAAACGCTGCTCAAATGTCGCCGTGGGGTCGCTGTAGGCAAAGCGCATCCAGTCCAATAGATCCGGAACAGTCAGGAATAGGGTGGGGGCACCCAAATTGACAGCATGATTCGCGATTGCCGCGGCCAGATGTGTTTTTCCGCATCCATAACCGCCCTCAATAACCAGCCACCCGGGCAGGGTGGCGGCAAATTGCTGTGCCTGGGCTCGAGCGGTACGCAGCGACGACAGATGCTGTTCCGAAAGACCGCGGCGGCCCTCTATCTTAAAGGCTTCAAAGGTCATGGTCGAAAGCGCGGCCAGATTGCTTTGGGCGAATAAACGCTGCTGGGCGGAAATCACAGCATCCTTCTGGCGGCACGTACAGATGCTCATCCGGCCAAAATCAGGATGGTCGACTGGCAGATCTTGGCGAACGAAACCAATGCCATGACAGATGGGGCAATTAGGATCCCCGGGCAGGTTGGAACGGGGTGGATCAGTGTTCAACGAATTCACCGAGTTCGCCTTCGACGTAGCGGCGGCTACTCTTTTCAGTTTTTCCTCGAGCGGTTCCATCGCGTCCTTTCTCCCGGCGTTTCAAGATGGTCTCCACATAGCGCCAGGACCGGGCATTTGCCTTGACGGCTGCCCTTATGGCTTCTTCAATCCATTCAGCGGGATAAATCTCTTCGGCCTCGCGCAGGGCATCGGCCAGCAAAGGTGTCAGCGGACTAATATTCTGTTCGTAAAGGCGGAATATATTGGGGCGTTCCAAATCCAAGGCAATTTCCGGACGGGCTTGATCAGTCGGTGACCATTCGCCGTTTTTCAAGGCTTCCAGCGCCGCCCGACCGCGGGCAGTATTAATGAAGAATAGCACCTCTTCAACGGTCTCTCCCGGATGAACAACGGCCTGCAGCAGTGAGCCCCGCAGCACCGCACGTTCCAAGGCCTCAGTCAGTGCAGCTTGGGCTTTGGCTTGGGTTCGACCCAGGGCCCGCATCAGGTGTTTGTCACGCTCGAAGTCACGGCGGGTCAGAAAGCGCAGGTTGCCTTCCTGCTGATTCAGTGCCCAGAATACATACAATGTGATGCGCAATTCATCCAAGTGATCAATTTCAGGGAGCAGATCGGTAAAAAACGTACTGGGCACTGGCGTGGGATTGGTCTGCCCGGATGGAAAGCCTGTAAAAAGTGGCATGAGCCGGTCTCCTTTAACGGCGGCGGACGCCGCCTGCTGGGGGTTGTCCCGGAGTGGCCGCATTTTCAAAGCGGGCCAGGTTGTTCAGGAAGACCAGTTCAATGCCGGGATGTGTCGGACCGTTGCGATGTTTGGCCACAATAATCTCTGCCATATTGGCACGGGGGCTGTCCTTTTCCATGGCATCCGGGCGGTTGATGAACATGACGATGTCGGCATCCTGCTCCAGGGAGCCCGATTCACGTAAGTCGGACAACTGTGGGCGTTTGTCGGTCCGTTGTTCAACTGCACGAGAGCGCTGGGCAGCTGCCAATACCGGGACGTTCAACTCGCGCGCCAGGTTTTTGAGACTGCGGGAGATGTAGGAGACCTCCTGCACCCGGTTATCAGTGCGGGTGTCGCTGGACATCAACTGAATATAGTCCAAAATCACCAAATCAAGACCAAACTCCATATCCAATCGGCGGCATTTCGTCCGCAGCGCCAGCGGAGTAATCGATGGGGTGTCGTCCAACCAGATGTGGGTATCGGCTAAAACTTCCACTGCATGGGTAAACAACGGCCATTCACTTTCTTCCAGCTTGCCGGTGCGCAGGCGCTGCGTATCGATGCCGGTTTCTTGTGCAATCAGACGCTGGACAAGTTGTTCGCCCGACATCTCCAATGAAAAAATTGCCACATGTTTTTTATGCTTCTGCCCGGCATTTTTGGCAATTGAAAGCAGGAATCCCGTCTTGCCCATGCCCGGGCGTCCGGCAATGATCAACAGATCTGATTTCTGCAATCCACCCAGCAGTTTGTCCAAATCGTACAAACCCGTCGGCACCCCATAGATGTCATCCCCCAATTGGGAAAGTGTATCCACACGGTCATAGTAGGCGCTGAGGACGGTGGAAATTGGCTGCAGATCGTGTTGAATGCGCCGCTCAGACAGCCCAAAAACCGCTTTTTCAGCCTCACCCAGGATGTTATCTACAGTCTGGCTCTGATCGTAGGCCAGGCGGGCCATTTCATTGGCGGCCTGCAGCATCCGTCGGCGCACCGAGTGCGCCTCCACAATCCGGCCATAGGCATCGGCATGCATGGAGGTGGGGGTCTGGTTAATCAGGGCTGTCACATAAGCCGGACCGCCTATCTCAGTCAGGTGTTCACTCTCTTCCAACTCCTGACAAACCGTCAGGTAATCCAATGGCACCCGGCGTTCATGTAAATGATTAAAGGCTTCCCAAATCCAACGGTTGCGAACAATATAAAAATCGTCGGACCGCAGAAACTGGGCAATATTGTAATAGGTCTCGGGATTAATCAGAACAGCCCCCAGCACTGCTTCTTCAGCTTCCCGGCTGTGTGGCAGGGCCTGCAGTTCAGGCTGCGGGGCATCGTCTTCGAAGGGCGGAAAATCAGCCATGGGATTAGCCCGCAGGTTGATCGGTATCAGAATCAGAATCCGGATCTGGACCCGGATCAGAATCGGTGTCTGACCGCGGGACATCCAAGTCGTCCAGATCAAGATTTTGCAGAAAATCCTCAAAAATGGACAGCCGGTCAGAAGCAGGTTCTTCCTCCGGAGCCGGGGATGTGACACTTTGCGGCGTCTGCTGCACGTCCTCCTCGGGCACAATGCCCGCAGCATCAAGGACCTCCTGGGCGACAAAAATGGAGACATGAAACCGCACCGCCAACGCCAGCGCATCGGAAG
>DAOQTN010000021.1:0-14852 GCA_035340555.1 Anaerolineaceae bacterium
GTCTGCGTTTATGGGTGCGTCTTGGTTCATGGATATCTCATCCTGAAGTTTGATCTGATAATTCCGGGGTCTGATTTTGGAATTAGCGCCCGATGCCCGCTCTTTCAGCCGTTTTTGAGCCGTTCCAGGGTTTGGGTAATGCGGCCCTGGCGAGTTTGCGCCTGTCTGGCCGTTTCAATCCACTCGACATATTCCTTTTGATGACTGTAGGCCAGCCGGGCAAAGATTGTTCCGGCAGCCGGGTCGGCGGCTAGGGCTTCTTGCAGATCGGCTGGCACGACCACCTCCCGCGGCTCGGTATCGGCTTCCAGTTCGATGGTGACAATGTCGCCAATGGTCAGGCCAATTTTTTGACGGATTTCTTTGCGGATGCCCAGGATGTGGCAGGTGCCGCCCATGCGCACCAGCGAGCCACGGTACAATTCACCCGCAATGAGGGCCTTGACCTTGACCCGCTTTTGCCCGAAGGCGGCTTCCACGTCAAAAGGAATGGTCACAAAGGCGCCGCCGCTGCCGGCATCTTCAATCACTGCACTAAAGGTATGTTTCGTCATGGGGTTTCCTGTTGAATTGAACAGCATTCCAATTGAATCTCATTCCACTGGAACCACGCTCCCGTCAGCTGGATTCATCCAAAAGAGATAACCTTCCCGATCGCGCGTTAGAATCTGGTTTTGTTCCGTCCACAGAACCGGCACCAGATCACGGTCATCTTTTTCGAGCAGCACCCGCTGAGACAAGGGGCTGAGATCCACCCGTACCGTCCAGTTATAAAAACTTTCTCCCGGATAGCTGCAGACCCCCGACATGATGACAAAAACCAGCGAGCGGCTGTTGGGAGCCCAAACGATATAGCGCTGGTCGGTTTCCATGCCAATGTCTTCTTGTCGGACCAACAGATCCAGGGTTTGCGTTTGCCCGGTTGCCAGGTTCGTGATCTGGATGCCGCTGGCGCCGAAGGAAACAGATGCCAGGTACTGCTCATCTGGTGAGAAAGCAACCCATGTGCCGCCTACGTCGAGGATTTTGATCACTTCGCCGTTGGTTAAATCCAAGCGGAATAAATCTTCCACCCGGTGGATGTCCCCTGCAAAACATCCATCGCCGCTGCCGCGGTGGGTGTAATACAGATACCGGCCATCTTTGGACCAATAAAAAGGCACTGGAAAAGAAAATCCCCAGGGAATATTCGCCTCGTAGGGCAGATCCTCAACCAACCACACTACCTGCCCAGCATCCAGACTGACCGTCATGGTGACGCGTTCTTTACCCTCCATGGTGGTGGTCACATACCAGCGATAATCTGGTGATATATATTGAGGAATCTCTAAATTAATAAATTCCGGCGTTGGTGTTGGGGTGGGGGTTGGGGGGCAGGGCAAAGTCGGGGGCTGCGGCGTAAGGGTTGGCGTGGGGAGGGGCAGAGTCCGGGTTTGAGCGGGTCGTTCGGTTGGGGTGGGCTGTAAAGTTAGGGCGGTTGTGCAGCCGCCCAGCAGCAGCGCTGCGGCCGGTAAAACCCAGAGCCAGTCGGAGAGCTTGGTCTTCATGCTGTATTTCCATTTCTTCGGTATGGCCGCCATTTTGCGAAAACACCTCACCAGAGCCCTGGCAGCAGGCGCTGGCGCACTTGGCGGGCGTAATCGGCATAACCCGGCAGTTCAGCCTGCAGAGTGCGGTCTTCAAGCGCTGTGCGGAGGATCAGCAGGAGTACCCCCAAGCCGCTGGGGATCAGCACCCATCCGGAAGCGAATAGTGCCGGCATGGCCAGCTCAAAGAGAATGGCTCCGAGGTAGGCTGGGTGTCGTACCCAGTGGTAGGGGCCGCAGTTGACTACGATTTGACCGCGCTCGGTTTGAATGCGCATAATCTGTGAGAAGAAGGCATTGACGGCTGTGGCCCAGACGACCAACGCGTAGCCCAGCCCGCCCACTCCCAAGGCGATGAACTGCGCAGGCAGCGCACTGCCGGTGCTCCAGCCGTAACGCACATCCAGCCCGGCAAGGATGTACCGGGTCAGTTGGGTTAATCCCAGCAGGCTCATGATGGCGATATCCCAACGCTTGGCGCCGCGACGCGGGCCCAGGCGCTCCGCCAGTAGAGCCGGGTTATGGTGCAGAATGACGGCTGCTGTGGCTGCAATCCAGGCAGTCATTATCCCCAGCGCGGCCCAGGCTGGCCACCAATTCAGTCGCCCGGCGGACCAGAACAAGGCCACCCCCATGGTGATGAGTCCCAGGATTTCACGGATCATATAGCGCAGGATTATGCCTCGGTTCATCGAAAAAACCTTTGCAGTAAAAAAATCAGCCACCCGGCCGGTAATTCATAAATTGAGCAGTCGTGTTCAAAAATCGCTACCTGGGATAATAATCAGATGAAACATTAACGACAGAATGATAATAAATGATACCATACCACCCCGTTTGCCGCTTCCCGGCCACCCTGTTGCTCTGCAGCCAGGCCTGATTGTTATGGAAAAGACTTACCCGGGCACAGTTAGCCTTCCCGAGTCACCGTTAGATGGGTTGCCAGTTCGGCGGTTGAATTGAGAATCAAATCGGCCCCGGCCCGGTGCAGTTCCCGCTCAGAGCCAAACCCACACAGCACCCCCACGGTCTGCGCGCCGGCAGCCCGTCCGGCGCGAATATCCACCGTAGTGTCACCGATCATCAGACAGTGTTCGGGGGCCACACCCAGGGCTGCGGCTGCATGGCGGATCGGATGAGGAAAGGGCTTGGTAAAGGCGCAGGTCTGCGCAGTAACCACCGTTTGAAAATGCCTGCGCAGTCCAAACTGCTCCAAAAAAGCCAGCGTGGATTGTTCCCCGCGTGCGCTGACCACCGCCAACGGGTAATGGCCGGACAGTTGGTCCAGCAATCCAGCCACCCCCGGAATTAACCAGAAATTGTGCTTCTGACGATCCGGGGAGTGCCGACTAATTGCGCTGGTCAGGCGGGCCACTTCATCATCCAATCCCAACCGGTCAAATAAATGATAGAGGACATTCGCCGGTGATTCGGCCCCCATAATTAATGCGCGCGCCAGCGGCCGCAGACCACGCCGTGGAAAAAATCTGCGCAGGAAACGCAGCCGTTCCTCAAGTTTTGCGGCCCAAAGATCATCGGTGTCGGATAGTGTGCCATCGACATCAAAGCACAGCGCTTGGATGTGGTTGCTGTTCAGCGCCATTTACTCAATTCCAACCATATCGCGAATCTGGTCCATGGCCTCCCTGTCAGGTGCAATTAACCAAAGAACATTATCGCTGGTTCTTTCCAGGCGGATATAACCGTCGACGGTGTTTTTCCACACCCACTCATCGCTGGAGCGATCTGAAGGCGCGCCCCAGCGAACTTGTCCATATTCGATCAGCGCTTCCCAAAATTCATCGGTGTCACGACTGGTTTCCCACTCTGTCAGCCATACGAGTGCAGGCTGGGATAGTGTATCATTCCATAAGTATAAATAGCCGTCACCAGCCCAACCCGCGGCCGCATCGGCTGCCGTATCCAGGTCCAAGCGGGCATCTTCGTGGGCGCCAAATCCAAGTATAAGATAGGTGTACCACTCGCCCATGACGTTGCGGTCCACCTCCAGCCAGTCTTCACCCAGGGCCAGCACCACGTCCGGCAGGTAGATAGGGGTGGGTTGATCGTCCGGGTATTTCTCCGGGTGTAGGATTTGTTCGGTGGTCTGTGGCCGCACACTGGTATAGGCGGTTGTGAGGGCATCAGGTCCGCCTTGGGCAAGGAGGTAGTTGACAAATTCAGCACCTTGTTGATAAGGAAAGAGGAAATCCTCCTGCAAATAGGCGGGGGCTGAATCATAAACCGGGCTGCTGTAGGTGGCATAAAAATCAAAGACGTCCTGCTGATCTTCTTCTGTTGCCAGATTGAAGAACCAGTTTTCTTCATGAATTGAGGCATCCCCTTCGATCAAGGCCGTCATGGCGGCACAGTATTCTGTATTGGTTTTGCAGTAATCGTCATTAATCATAAGCCCATTACGCAGGTCATAATGCTGATCCTGGAGAGCGTGGACATATTCATGCGCGTAAGTCATCCGTTCCGGGCCGGAGAAATCACCATCGGCAATCACGAACATCTGTTTGACTTCAGGATCGTAGTACCCCGCCACCTGTTCGCTGTACAAATCAATGTAAAGCTGGTAGAGATCATAGCCCGGTTCCAACAGACCAAGCAGGGCGAGTTCCCGGACGTCTTCACTGGCCTCTTCCCGGGTATAGTCCTCAAAAAAGTCAATTTCCACCTGGGTGTGCAGTTCTTCAGGTGTCAGCAGGGCCCGACTTAAAGATCCCACCGAGTCCAAGCCCCGCAGGGCACTGATCTGGGATTCGATGATCAACATTTCTGCTGCCACATCTGGATCCAAGGGGGCAGAAGCCACCGTTGGTTTCGGGGTGACCAGGGGATTGATTGTTGGCGTGGCCGGAGGGGTGATCACAGGCCGAGTGGGCATGGCTGAGGGCTGCAAGGCTGATTCAAAGGTCTCGACGAAGTTGGAGGCATTGTTTGAGGCCAGGTACCCACCGGCAATCATGACCACAATGGCACCCAAGCACATTGCAATACAGAGACAAACAACCACCAGACCGATGATAAGATAGATGCTCCACTTTTTATTATTATTATTATTGCTGTTTTCCATGGATTCTTGCGGGCGGGGACTGCCAATTTCAGGCAGCTGAGGAAGTCCGCCCCTCCTTTCGTTTATGCGGGTTAACAAAGGCCTGGTGTGCTCTATCCCGGTCTGATGGACGGGGCGGTGTTGCTACCCGTCTCGGTGCCAGGAAGACGCTATCGGCGGATTGAAAAATCAAATGGTGCGGCCCTCTGACGTGCCCTGTGCGGACTGGGGGTTTGACTCTGCCAGAAATCAGGCATCCTGGCTGATCGGATTGTGGGGCGATGTTGGCCGCCATTAATGCTCCTGAACATATTGAACCGCATAGATGGCATCGGCATACTCAGGATGTTCTTCCAGCGCCTGGTTAAAACTATCCAGCGCTTCCGCTTTGCGGTTCAGGCGATACAGTGCCCAGCCGCGCCAGAGAAGGGCCTCTTCCGAGTTTGGCGTCCGTTCCAGCGAGTAATCGGCCAGGGCCAGCAGGTCTTCATTGCGCAGGGTATTGAAATAGGCAATGAATGGGCCAAATTGATAGCGCAGCATGCGTTGTGGCAAACCCAGGGTGCGAGCCTGATCGTAAGCGCGCGCCGCATCGCTATAGCGGTCAAAATAGACCAGATTGGTGCCAAGGTTAAACCAGGCAAAGGCATCGTTGGCATTGGCGTCAATCTCACTTTGCGCCAACGCCAGGGCGTTTTCACGATTGACTTCAGGATCCCAATCCGGGCCGAGAATGGCTTTTACCTGTTCCTGCTGACTTGGGGGGTAAATCAGGATATAGACATAATTGAATGACTGCCAATTCAATTTTAGCTGATCATAAGTCACCCACAGATCCGGCCCCTTTTCCGAGTCCTGGACAATAAAACTTTGGCGGCTGTCATCATAACCGGTGACAAGTTGATAGTGCCCGGCCCATTTGTCATCGTTGGGGTAAAAGGCTTTATCCAGCATGAATGAGCCCTCGATCATCACAGGGATGCCTGCTCCAATCAACTGACGCAGTACAGTCAGATTTCCCCCCACCCGATACTCTGTGTTGAGCCACCCCGTGTAATTGCGGCTGTAGTAGATCAACTCTTCTACGTTTACATTTCGATCCGCCCGGACAGGTTTGACAATCTCGGAAATCGTATATTGGTCCCCCTCCCAGCCATAAAAACGGAGGTACATGGCCAGTGTCGCCGGCCCGCAGGCATTCAAGTCCTCCAGTTCATTTTTGGGAGAAGGTAAAAAGACCTGCACCGGCAAGGGGGTGGGGCTGGGTTGCGGTGTTGGTGAGAGTTCAACGGTTGGGGTGGGTAAGGTCGGTGATGGGGTTGGGCTTGGTGTGGCTGTCGCTGCCGGCTGGGTTTGTGCAACCGGGGTGGGTACTGCTTCCACCGGATCAAAAATGCCTTTGATATAAATCCAGGCATAATCCAACCGCCAGCTCAGGCGATCATGGATTGGCGGGATCTGATACAGCAGGATGGCCAGCACCACCAGTCCGCCCAAAATCAACCAAATCCGCTGTCGCGGTTTGAATTTTTGTTTGTTAAAAGCTTCCATAGCGGCAATTGTACCGTAAATCCACCGGGTTTTTAGTCCAATCCTGCGCAGTGGCCAAGATTTTACATGCGGGTGTTGCTGCCATCTCACAGCTCACATAAACTGTCGGGGTCACATAAACTGTCTGGGATGGCTTTTTTGTTTTGTCAGCAATCAGGGGGACACCAGTTCGGGTGGAGGGTGCCCTGGTCCGGTTTGATCCGGACCAGGGGCAAATCCACGTTGGGTGAGCCATTGGTTGAATTGAAAATTTCCCCCGATTGCCTTCCCAAAAAGCTCATTCAAAGGCATAATTGTTTGAATTGCCTTGGCCTAATTATTGGGCTGAAAAGCCTGTTTTACTTGGAAGGATGATCCATGTCTGCTATTGAAGTTGAACACATCGCTAAATCGTTTGGCGCTCAGTGCGCAGTATCTGATGTTTCATTTACTGTTGAGCCTGGCGAAATCTTTGGCTTGCTGGGACCCAATGGCGCCGGAAAGACGACCTCCATCCGCATCATCCTGGATATTTTTAAACCGGATGCCGGACGGGTCGCTGTGTTGGGCGGTCCGATGAATGAAGCCAAGAAAGCCCGCATCGGGTATCTTCCTGAAGAACGGGGCTTGTATCAGGATCAGCGGCTGGACCGTGTGTTGGTTTACCTGGCAACCCTGAAAGGGCTCTCAACGACTGAGGCGCAGCGGCGGATTGGCAGCTGGCTGGAGCGCTTTGATTTGGCCAGCCACTCTAAAAAGAAAATCAAAGAATTAAGCAAGGGCATGCAGCAAAAAGCACAGCTCATCTCCACTTTGGTACATCAACCCGCACTGGTTATCATTGACGAACCATTCAGCGCTCTGGATCCGGTGAACACCCAGATGGTCAAAGATCTGCTGCGTGAAGAGCGTGACCGCGGCACCGTGGTGGTGATGTGCACTCACCAGATGCACCAGGTGGAAGAACTCTGTGACCGGTTAGTACTGATTCATCAGGGCCAGGCCATGCTCTATGGCGCATTGAACGATATCCGCCGCCGTTATGCCGGCCATGCCGTGAACGTGCGGGCGCTGGCGGACCTGCCGGCGGATATTCCTGGTGTGGCGGCCATCACTAAAAATAACGGGGACACCCGTCTGGATCTGCTGCCGGGGGCTACACCACAGGCAGTGCTGCAGGATCTGGTGACACGGGGACTGCCCCTTGAAATGTTTGAAATTGCCATGCCTACATTGGATGAGATATTTATCCAAGTGGTCAAAGGCCAGGAAGCTGCCGCATGAGAGACATTTGGCTGGTACTCAAGCATGAATACTTGCGTCATGTTGCCCGGAAGGGATTCATCTTTGCACTGCTCAGCGTCCCGCTGCTGATTGCTTTCTCTGTCGGAGCAGGATTCTTGTCAGTGCTGGCCAGCATGGACCCCAAGCCTGCCGGTTATGTGGATCTGGCTGCCGTTATCCAGGTCATGCCACCGCATTCCGGTCTGAACTTGAGTAGTGAGAATCCTTTTTCGGATATCGAGCTGATCCGCTACCCAACGGAGGACGATGCCCGGGCGGCACTGGATGCGAAAGAAATCCAAGCTTATTATGTTATTGAAGCTGATTATTTTGAAAGTGGTGCTGTCCGTCTGGTGGCCAATGATCGCCCAAATGAAGGACTGAGCGACCAGATAGCCGATATCCTGCAGTACAACCTATTGAACCGCTTTTCACCCGAAGTCCAAGCGCGCGTGATGGACGGCCCGGTTGTGGATGTTCTGGCAATGGATGGATCACAACAGATGAGTGGTGAAAACATCTGGGGGCTAATGCTGCCACTGGCGATTGGCTTGTTATTCTTCTTCGGTATCAGTTACTCCAGCGGCTACCTCATGTCGGCGCTGATCGAAGAGAAGGAGAACCGGACAGTGGAAATCCTGCTGACCTCCATCTCGCCAAACAATTTAATGGCCGGCAAAGTGGCTGGTAACCTGTTGGCTGGTCTGACGCCCTTATTGGTATGGGGCGGCAGCGCTGGTATTGGCTTGCTGATTTTGATGGGTTCGCTGCCGGAATCCAGCCGTCCGGATGTCGACCCCGGTCTGATTGGGATTAGCCTCCTGGTTTTCATCCCGGCATTCCTGATGATTGCTGCCTTGATGGCTGCGGTGGGATCTTCAGCAGCCGACGAACAGGAAGCCAATCAATATTCGGGCCTCTTCACCCTGCCATTGGTGGTGCCGCTGTGGTTTATGATGCTGCTGATTGATCGGCCGAACAGCCCATTGTCGGTGATCATGAGCATCTTGCCATTTACAGCGCCCATTGCTCTGACAATGCGCTCCGCCTTCACAAATGTCCCTTTCTGGCAGACGGCTCTTTCTATTGGCGTGCAATGGATAACCGCGCTGGCATCCATGTGGTTTGCCGGGCGCTCCTTCCGCTTGGGTATGTTGAATTATGGCAAACGGCTAAAGTTGAAGGAAATTTTCCGCCGCAGCAAAAAATCAATCTCAAAGCCGGAGGTCAGCCATGAGTAAAATATGGATGGTCTTCAAACAGGAAATCATCAGGATCGTCTGGCGACGTTCGTTCATCATTGCGTTGATTCTTGTGCCGTTGATTGGGGGCGGGGTTTATCTGATTGCCTCCAGCGTGATGAAGAGCAATGAAATTGAGAGCGTGGAAACCCTTTTCCAACCACCGGAGGAACCGGAACTATTTGGCTATATTGATGAAAGCGGTTTGCTGGTGGAACTGCCAGATGAAATTGCAGACCGGCTCCTGCCTTTTGATACGGTTGCAGAAGCAGAAGCTGCTGTTAGTGGAGGAGATATTGCCGGCTACTACATCATTCCTGCGGACTATGTGCTGACCGGTAAACTACAGGCCTTCCGCCCGGATTTTAATCCCATGGCCGGGTTGACCCGGTCGGAGGATATCATCGCGGCCCTGAACTACAATATCATCGGCCGCGATCCGGCGCTGTTTGCTCGGATTACTTCCCCCATTGTCCTGACCTCCGAATATCTCGATCCGACCGCCTCACGTCACGCTGATAATGAGGCCGCTGCTTTCTTTGTGCCCTATGCCATCATGATGTTCATGTACGTCCTGATTATGGGCACCGCAACCATGATGCTGACGAGCGTGACGCAGGAGAAAGAAAACCGCCTGATTGAGGTCTTGATGAATTCAATGCGTCCGGTTGAGATGCTGACAGGTAAAATTCTGGCACTGGGGCTCGTGGGTTTATCCCAAACCATCCTTTGGCTGGGATTGGGCTGGCTGGCGTTGCAGTTCAGCCCACAAGCATTCAATCTACCTGCCTCAATCCGCTTGCCGATTGAGGTGATCCTGTGGAGTCTGCCATTCTTTATCCTGGGTTTTGCGGTTTATGCCAGTTTGATGGCTGGTGTGGGAGCTTTGGCACCCAATATGCGCGAGACGGGTGCGGCGACCACAATCTTTGTCATGCCGCTGGTGGTGCCAATGGTAATGATCAATGCCATGGTCGCTGATCCCAACGGTGTGCTGGCCACCATACTCAGCCTCATTCCGTTGACGGCCCCGGTGGCCATGATGACCCGCATTGCGGCGGCGACGGTCCCACTCTGGCAAATTTTACTCTCTTTGGGGCTGCTTGTCGTCACAGCATGGCTGATTGTGCGCGGGGTGGCGGGCATGTTCCGGGCCCAGGTGCTGCTCTCGGGACAGAAATTCAAGATCGGCACCTTTTTCAAGGCGTTTTTCGGTAAAGCGTAACCCTTTTGTAAAAAAAGAGCCCGCCCGGTTGCCAATTGTTGCCGGGTCGCCCATGGGATCAGGTTGAGGCAGGCGCAGCAGGTTTTTTCAATTTGGCTTGCCTTGACCGGATCCCCAAATTGGTCTGATTTAACGAGCACCGCCACGGGCTCCTTTCGGCAAGTTTTCGAAAATATCTCCGAATAAGGCTGTTGCTCGAACTGCATAGCCGTTTGACACTGCCCCATCCTAATTCGATGCAGTTCAGGAAAACCCTGGATTGAGCAGGTATTGGGCAAGTATAATGATGATAGGTTTTAACTTGCTGGTGAGGTTGCCATGATGATCGATCTGGAGCTACAAACCCTGACTTTTGGCGGCGACGCATTGGGGCGACTGCCTGATGGCCGGGCGGTGTTTGTGCCATTTGGCCTGCCGGGTGAACGGGTGCGGGTGGAACTGGTAGAAGAAAAGCCCCGCCACGCCCGGGGCCGCCTGATGGAGGTATTACGCCCATCACCTGATCGGATTGTGCCGCGCTGCCCGCACTTTGGGTTCTGCGGTGGCTGCCATTATCAACACCTGTCCTATGATCGGCAGGTTCAGGTCAAGGCCGGTATCCTGCGTGAGCAGCTGGTGCGAATAGGTGGCATTGACAGTCCTCCAGTGGCGCCGATGATGGTGGCCCCCCAACCATGGAACTATCGCAACTCGATCCGATTTCACCTGGATGATACCGGCAGGCTGGGTTTTGAACCGGCTGGCGGGCGGGGTGTGATTCCCATTACTGAATGCCATTTACCCGAACCGCCGTTGAATGAGGTATGGCCTCAGCTAAATTTTGAGCCCCTGCCGGGCATTGAACGCGTAGGTTTGCGCTTGGGGGTGAACGATGAAATATTGATGGCCCTGGAATCGTCTGAATTTGTGGCCGCCCCGGAATTGGAATTGGATTTGCCAATTTCTGTGGTGCACCTCAGTCCGGAAGGTCCGTTGGTCTTGGCGGGCGATCCGGGTTTATGGATGTCGGTCAAAGAGACCTTGTTTCAGGTTTCAGCGGGGGCCTTCTTCCAGGTCAATACCGCCCAAGCGGCGGCCATGGTGGACCACCTGCTGGGTCGGCTGCCGCTTACACCCGCAAGCACCATTCTGGATGTGTATTGTGGAGTGGGTCTGTTTTCACGTTTTTTGGCACCGCAGGTTGGTCAGGTGATAGGGGTTGAACTTTCGGCGGCAGCCTGTGATGATTATATTATCAACCTGGATGCCTTTGACCACGTCTCGCTTTATGTCGGTGCGGCCGAGGAGGTGCTTCCTGGTTTGGATGTGGAGCCTGATGCCGTGATCGTGGATCCTCCGCGTTCAGGCCTCGATCGCACTGTGCTGGACGCATTGATCCGTCTTGGTCCGCCAGTGCTGGCGTATGTGTCCTGTGATCCGGCCACCCTGGCTCGGGATGCCCGTCGCCTGATGAGTGCCGGCTATGAGCTGCAACTGGTGACGCCGTTTGACCTCTTCCCGCAGACCTATCATATCGAGAGTGTCAGCTGGTTTACCCGCTCAACAGACTGAGCCCATCAACGGGAACCCCGACACGACGGCCCAGTGAAGTATTTCGGGCATCGGGGGTTGACATTCAAACTCAAACGAGTAACGGATAATTGTTCAAGGTGGCCATCAGAGTTGGTCAGATTTGGCGTTTTAAAGATCCGTTTTAAAAATTGAGGTTGATCTTGCAGCCAATCCCTGCCAGTGACGTTCTCCGCTCCCTTCAGGGAGCGGCTTCTTAGGCAACGCACTCCCCAACGGGACACGTTACCGCCTGAGCGCTCCGTCCGAGCGGGTTGTTTAAAGCCAGAGATAGGATCTGACGAGCCGCATGGACATCTCGATCGAGAACCAAACCGCAATCCGGGCAGACATGAACGCGAACAGACCAACCTTTTGGAACAAGGCTCCCACAGCTGCTGCACGCCTGGGTGGTCTGGGGCGACTTCACGGCGATGACTTGGGTACCCGCACTCTCAGCCTTGTATTCAAGCATCTACCGGCACAGCCCCAACCCGGCGTCATGCGAGGACAGAGACAGGTGCCCATTGCGGTTCATCAATCCGAGGGAAAGATTCTCAAGCGATTATGCAAGCGATTGAGTTCGCCAACAAACTCATGATTGTACACTAACTGCCGGTAAGTCTTGACATGTCGTGACAGCTCTGCTATCTGAGCATTGGCAAACAGATGATTCCTGTTGCAACAAATGCGGATCTGATTGTGGGCGACCTTAAATAAACCTGGACCGCGCTTACCGGTGTCCTGAGTACCAGGATCAATGTGACCAAATAAATCCGCCGGTGGGGGATACCGATTGAGCGCCAACCGCTTCCCGACTTCCCAATTACCGCCCCGCCAAATCCCATTCGGCAGACCTTTGCACTGGGGGATTCGTAGCAATAGGTTATGCGCAGCTCCATAGGTGCTGTCAACCCAGCATTAAAATACCTATCGTTGGCGGTTTTACTCAACTACCCTGGGTTGACGTGACAAACATAAAAATCAACCCAAGCGTAAATGTTATACCTGCGGCAGTCAGCAAATATTGCGCCCCACAGGTGGCGGGTTGCAGTTTTTGCGTACTGGTACGAAACCCCCACCGGGGATTTCGTACCAGTAGGTTATACGCATCGGCTTAGAATCGTTCCTATTACCTTCCGGGGTATCTGATCGTTGCAGGGTGGGGTTGATGAAATCGCCAAACCCCGCAGAAGCCTTCTGGTGGTCTTACAGATGCCTTCGTACTGCTTCGAAATCCCCACCGGGTAAATGAGTGTCCTGGCATCAAACCTGGGCTATAATTGCAACAGGCTCATCCGCTGGGGAGCCACATAATTGCCCCCGATAACAGGAGTATCAAGATGCCCGACCAGAAATCCCCCTCAAAAAACAGACAGCCTGAAGGCAAAGGATGGATACCGATCGGCCTGGGTATGGGCATTGCCATTGGCGCAGGGATCGGCATGGCTATGGATAACCTAGCTGTGGGCATTGCCATTGGTTTGGCAATTGGTGCAGGGGTTGGTGTTGCCCTCAGCCGGCGCAAAGAGCAGCCTTAGAGACCTTTGATAAACGCTCTTTTCATGTCTATCAATTAATTCATCTGACCAGTGGGTAAATTTTCACAATAGCGAGGTCTGCCCTCGTCTGTAATTCATTTTTAATTCGAGTTTAGACAAAAAGTGGTGCGGTCTTCCTCTTGAGGAAAACCGCACCTTGGTAGAAAATTGGACTTGTGAAAGAAACATATTCTACAAAGGAGAATATCAACAGGCTAATCGAGTTTCGTTAAGCCGTTTATGAGAATGGGATCAGCAAACGCAGGGATGCGCTGTTTGATTTGCTGGATGCGATCCTTTGAGGCGGGCAGGGTCTTCACTTTCAATGCTCAGCATGGTTCGCGCCGGTGTGCATCTGGAACGGGAGAACCCGCCTGCCGCCTTGTGGTTGGCCTGGCTAGCGCCTAAGACGATATAAAAATTATTCGATTGAACCAATAATTAGTTGATACGCAGTCCTCAAAAATTTTGGTGACAGAGTGGTATTGGTAAAATCTACCCCGGCAATTTCACGGGTTATAATTCGGGTATCGGGAACCTATCCGCTTGCTCCAGAAAGGCCTGAAATGACCATTCTTGTTGTTGAAGACGATGCGGCTTTACGAGAAACACTGACCTATAACCTGCAAAAGCAGGGCTACTTGGTGGAGGCAGTGGGGGATGGCAGCGCTGCCTTAGAGGCTGCCCGCCAATTGGCCTCAGATTTGGAATTAATTTTGCTCGATTTGATGCTGCCGGTGGTTGATGGTTTTGAGGTTTGCCGCGTGCTGCGCAGTGAAAAAATCAATATCCCCATTCTAATGCTCACGGCGCGGGATGATGAAATTGACCGGATTGTGGGCCTCGAAATTGGCGCTGATGATTACATCTCCAAGCCATTCAGCATGCGGGAACTGCTGGCACGCGTCAAGCGCACCTGCGCCACGACCGCCGCCTGCGCTCTGAAACAACGGTACTCCAACCCAATGAGACGATTACCTTTGGCAACCTGCTGCTAGACCTGACCCGCCGTGAGGTCAAGCTGAATGACGCCCCGCTGGCGCTCAAGCCTAAAGAATACGAGCTGCTGCTGTTCATGGCCCAACATCCGGGCCAGGCCCTGACCCGGGCGCGCCTGTTGGAGCAGGTTTGGGGCTGGGATTTTGCCGGCGGCACCCGCACGGTGGATGTGCATGTTCGCTGGCTGCGTGAGAAAATTGAGGCCGACCCCGAAAACCCGGTTCGCATTATCACGGTCCGCGGGGCTGGCTATCGGTTTGAGGGGTAAATATGTTCCGCAAAATTCGTTGGCGCATTGCCTTGCCATACATCCTGCTCATTTTGCTTTTGATGCTTGGGTTGCAAATTTATCTCTCCAACACCATTGAAAAAACCTACCTGACTGATCTGGAATCGCAGCTTACGGTAGATGCCCGGGCCGCTGCTGAAATTGTCCAACCTGCCTGGACAGACTCAACCAGACTGAATCCCCTGATTGATCACTGGGCCGCTGTGTTAGATGCCCGCCTGACGTTGATCGACATCTATGGCAATGTCATCGGCGATTCTGCCGAAGCCCCTCAGGAGATGGATAATCACAGCACCCGCCCGGAAGTCATCTTGGCCCTGACGGATGGGCAGGGCAGCAGTATCCGCTTCAGCCATACCCTTGGCGTGGATATGCTCTACACCGCCGTCCGATTGGGTGATGCTTCGGCGCCGCTGGGGGTGGTTCGGCTGGCCCGCCCCATCAGCCAGATTCAGGCGCGGCTTGACCAGATTCGGCAAACCCTGTGGACGGCGATGCTCGCCGTTGCTTTGGTGGCGGGGTTGCTGGCTGTCTGGATCGCCTCCATA
>DAOQTN010000022.1:0-14685 GCA_035340555.1 Anaerolineaceae bacterium
CTACCTTCCGGAGCTTGATTTACCCCAATGTCCGAACTTTTGTCTGAACCTCAGCTTAAATTCAGACAGCCCACGAAAGTTTTAAGAACCGGGACCACTTTTAGTGTGATCTGACCACACTTGGAAATTGAACCAGCTGCAATTGCAAAGTGAACTCCAGACCAAAAAATTCAGGAATGCAGGTGTGAACCCGCATTCCTGAATCGTAATAGGAGTTTCGGAGTATGGGCTTGTGGGCTGGGTGACGTCAGATCTATAGGGGCTCAAACCGCGCGGTAAAGTGGCGCAGCAGTTTGGCCGCGTAGGTGAGGCGGTATCCCCGCAGTCCACCCGCTTTGCGGGTCAGTTTGGCGGCTGTTTCAATGACGTAATCCAAGTGGCTCTGGGTATAAACCCGGCGGGGGATGGCCAGCCGGACCAGTTCCAGCTTGGGATAGATCATCTCGCCGGTGTCGGGGTGGGGATAGGCAAACATCACCGAGCCGATTTCCACCCCCCGGATGCCCCCTTCCAGATAAAGGGCGGCAGTCAGGGCTTGACCGGGAAATTCTGCGTGGGGAATATGCGGCAGAAGCTGCCCGGCATCAATATAAACGGCATGTCCACCCGGCGGTTGAATGGTGGGCACGCCCACCGCATTCAGACCTTCAGCCAGGTAGGCGGTCTGTCCCAGCCGGTAGGACAGATAGGATTCATCCAGTCCTTCCATCAGACCGGTTGCCAGGGCATCCAGATCGCGACCGGAGAGGCCGCCGTAGGTCACAAAGCCTTCCCGCATGATCAACTCATTGCAAATGCGCTGGTAAAGCTCCCCGTCGCGCACGGCCAGGAAGCCGCCCATATTGACCATGCCGTCTTTTTTGGCGCTCATCCAGGCGCCGTCGGCCAGACTGAAGATCTCCTGGGCGATTTCCAGGGTGGATTTTTGCGCATACCCGGGTTCACGCAGCTTGATGAAGTAGGCGTTTTCGGCATACCGACAGCAGTCAATGAAGAAGGGAATGCCATAGTGATGGTACATTTCCGAGACCGCGCGGATGTTGGCCAGCGACACCGGTTGTCCGCCACCAGCATTGTTGGTGATGGTAATGGCCCCAAAGGGAATGTTGGCCACACCGGTTTCTTCGATGAATGCACGCAGTTTGTCCAGGTCCATATTGCCCTTGAAATCCACCCGGGCTTCCGGGTCAAAGGCAACGTCCTGCACCAGATTGACAGGGCGTCCGCCGCGGGCGCGAATGTTGCCGTCCGTGGTGTCGAAATGCATGTTGGATGGCACCACCATGCCAGGTTGGATCAACAGCGAGGCAATGATATTCTCCGCCGCCCGTCCCTGATGGGTGGGAACGAAATATTCAAAGCCAAAAATGTGCTGCATGGCATCGGCCAGGCGCAAATAGGAACGCGCTCCGGCATAGGATTCGTCGCCGCGCATCATGGCCGCCCATTGCTCCTGGCTCATGGCGCCAGTGCCGGAATCGGTCAGCAGATCGATGAAAACGTCTTCTGCGTGCAGCGTAAAGACGTTATGCCCGGCGGCGACCATGGCGGCCTGCCTGGCTGCGGGCGAAATCAACCGGATGGGTTCAACCATCTTGATACGGAATGGTTCTGGGGGATGATTGGGCATGGGTTCTCCTCTCTAGATTTAAAAAGTTTAGCACTTAACGGGGCCAGGGCGAAGTGAAAATTATCCCCTCTCTGTTGTTGGGTGTCATTCGTTTATCCGGAACATTGACACACGGCCCACTTTCTAAAAACAAAATCACATATTGATAAAATCAAATATAAAATAAATAATATCAATAATATACTTGACAAAATCAAAATATCTGCTAATATAATATAAAATTGCTGTCCATCCCCAACTGGAGGTTTATCATGGCCATTCAAGTTTTCCCCGTCAGTGATGCAACCAGCCTGCGAATTAATGTCAGCGGCGATCTGTTTATCAGCGGCTGGGATCAGCCCAAAGTACGTGTGGTGGCTGATGATGACGACGGCATGGTTGCACAACAAAATCAGGATGATTTGCAGATCATCGCTCCCGATGATCTGGTTTTAACCGTTCCCGCGGCCATCACCCTGCTGATTGGACATGCCGGTGGTGACGTGGAACTCAAGGACCTGACTGGCAGCATCACCCTGAGCCAGGCCGGGGGAGATGTCACCGCCCAACGACTGAACACCCTGTCCTTGGGAAACGTGGGGGGGGATGTTGAACTACGCCAGATCAACGGCCGGTTGTCGGTGGGACAGATCGGGGGAGATATGGACGCGGTCTCCCTGCAGAGTTTGACAGAAATCCAGAATGTGGGCGGCGATGTGGCGTTGCACCTGCTGTCAGCTGGGGTCAATATTCAAGCTGGCGATGATGTGCGCATTTCCCTGGCCCAGGCTGCCGGTCAGACCCTCAACATCCATGCCGGCGGGAGTGTCCGCCTCTACCTCCCGGCAGACGCCGGCGCAACATTCGACCTGACCAGCGGTGATGAGGATATTTGTATTGAGCTGGGCGGGCGGGATGTAACGGTGGCGGAAGGGCTCTATCACGGGGTGGTGGGTGATGGCGCCATTCATGTTCGTGTGGCGGCGGGTGAGGATATTTTGATTACGGACCGCCGGCCCAATATCGAAAGTTACGAACGGATTTTTGACCGGTGGGATGAGCGTTGGGAGCGGGTGATGGAGCGTATGAACCTTCAGGAACGTTTGCGCGAAGAGGCGCTGCGCCGGGCTCAGGAAGCGGCTGAACGTGCTGGCCGCCGTGCCGAGGAAGCAGCCCGTCGCGCTGAAGAACGTGTCCAGGCCACCATGCGCCGCCTTGAGGCCCGCCGCGGGGGTGTGCCCACCCCACCAGGTGGAGCCGGGTCCCGTGTCAGTCGGGATGAAAAAATCTTGATCCTGCAAATGCTGCAGGAACAGAAGATTACAGCTGAAGAGGCTGAACGTCTGATGCAAACGCTCGAAAATCTGAGCGAATAGACCGATTTTGCAGTACAATTAAAAACAGGAATCCCGACCATGAACGAACCCCTTGATCGTTTGGAAATTTTACGCCAGGTGGAGCGTGGCGAATTGACCCCGCAGGAAGCCGCCCGCCTGTTGGGATTGGCGGATGACCCGACCCGGCTGGAGACGCCTCAGGATGAAGCCGCGACCTTGATGTCACAGGAGACTCCGCCACCCTGGCCGGAAGCCCCGGAACCGGCAGCCGACACCACTCCCCCCTCTGCCGGCGATGATTTTGAACTGGGTCGTTTCAAATTCTGGCGGTGGTTGTCTGCACTGCCATTCTGGTTCTCAGTGGCTCTGACTGCCATGAGTGCCTACTGGATGTACCAGGGTTGGCAGGCGGCCCGGTTTGGCTGGGGCTTCTTCCTTTCCTGGATCCCTCTGCTGCTGGGCGTGCTGGGGATCCTTCTTTTCTGGCAGACCCGCTGGCTGCACCTGCGTGTCCGCCAGGGCCAAGGCAAGCGTCCCGAAGTCATTCGCATCAGTCTGCCCCTGCCGTTGACCGCCGGCGCTTGGTTCCTGCGTTCATTCTCCGGTGTGCTGCCCGCTGATTTGCGGGACAAGCACCTGGACGAAATGGTGGAGGGATTGGGAAAATCTGTCTCCAAGGATGATCCCATTCACATTTATGTGGACGATGAAGAGGATGGCGACCAGGTGGAAATCTACATCGGCTGATCAGTCAGGGGGGAATGCTCTGGCCCTGGCCTTGGATCTGGATACAGCCGAAGAATTGATCAAATCACCGCACTCTGACGTGCGGTGATTATTTCTGTCTTGGGCCCCGCTGTTGCTTTTCCAATCAGCCGGATAGGCCGAAACAACCCGCTTTTAGGCGGACCCCACTCGATGGCCAACTTGCCTCTGCCCGCCTCTGCTAGCCTCTGCCCGCCTCTGCAAACCTCTGCAAGCCTCTGCGCAACCTGCTAGCGATTGATAACCGGCAGGGTCAGGGTGTAGATGGCCTGATAGGTGAAATGGTGATCATTGGGCACGTCATCCACCTGGCCCCCGAACACATGCAGCAAATTTTCCCAGACCTGCACCGTGACCCCGTCGCCAAGATTATCCGGGGGAAGTTCCAATTCAGTCCACCGGTCATCGGCAATCAGATACAGCAGTGGCGGTTCACCCCCACCAACCACATAGATGCCATCAGCGATCAGAGCCGCGCCTGCGTTGGTGCGGGCGGCCGGCAGGCTGGTGCGGGTTTCCCAAGGATCTTCACCGTTTTCCTCCCGGGCCGGGTAATAGACCAGTACTTCGGTGAGGGATTGGCCGGAGCGGGTGCCGCCAATGATGAAAATCTTATTGCCAGCTGATATGGCGCTGGCCTGGCTGCGCCCTGATGACAGACTCTGGCGGACATCCCACCGGTCGCTGTCGGGTTCATAAACATAGACATCGGTGCTGAAGTTTTGCCCATCCCAGCCACCAAACACAAACAGCCGGCCTTCCAGTCCAGCCAGGGCATAGCCACTCAGCGGTTTGGGCAGTGGCGCCAGGCTTTCCCAACTGTCCGAACGGGGATCATAGACTTCCAGGACCGCGGTCGGCCGGCCGTCGGCGGCCAGACCGCCGGGGATGTAAATATGTTCACTGAGCAGTACTGCCTGGGCATCCCGCACCGGGGTCGGCTTGGCGGCACAGGGACTCCAGGTTTTCTCCCGTAAATGGTAGGCCCACACATTGCCGGAGATGCCCGCTTCCGTCTGACCGGCAAACAGATAGACTTCCTGTTCGTAAATGGCTGAAGCCAGGCCGCTGCCGGGGGATGGCAGGGCTGCCGCTGGCTGCCAGCGGGGCTGGATGGTCATCCCGGCCAGTGGGGCGGTGGTGATGCCAGGTGTTTCGGTTGGCGCGTTAATTTTCCAGATCTGCCAACTGCCCAATCCAAAAATGGTCAATATCAATACCACGGCTGCCGCCACCACACTGCGCCGCTTCCAGAAGGTGATCTTGGGCGGTGGCTGGCGGTCCACTGGTTCAGGCAGGGCTGGGGCTTCAGTGGATTCCTCCACCTCCATGGCTGGTTGCGCGGGTGCTCCCGCCACCAAACCGGTGCGCACGGCATAGAGGGTTGCCTCGGTTCTTGAGGTCGCCCCAATCTTCGCAAAAATATTCCGCAGGTGAACCTTCACCGTATTGGGGCTGATAAAGAGATCCTGGGCAATTTCCTTATTGCTGGCTCCGGTTGCCACCAGACGCAGAATATCCAGTTCCCGTTTGCTGAGTTCAGTGTCCTCGGTCATAACGCTCCCAATTATAACCCAGGCCCGTCCCAAGCGTGTGTTATAATAGCGCCAGAATATGCTCGGGCCTGTAGCTCAGTGGCAGAGCGCGCGGCTCATAACCGCTTGGTCGATGGTTCGAACCCATCCAGGCCCACAAATGGTGGCTTTTGGTTTGCCCTGTAAAAAGGTGCGTTGGATAACTTGATTTCTGAACAAGCGCTTGACTGCGCCAAGACCGTCCAGGATGATGACGGTGTGCAGTCTGTTCCAGGGTGTCCATGAGTTGGATTAGGAGGGGGCTTGTTTTTATTTACCAGCAGATGGCAACAATGATTCAGCCACCCTTTGGGGGTAGTGGCGTTAGACTGAATGATACCACTCCGTACAAAAGTATTTGGAAATTATTATAAACAGGATTATAATAAATGTAATTATAATAATTATGTTTAGAATAATTGATCAGAATTCCCCTGCTTTATGGAGGTGTCTGATGTTTATCAATCGTCAAGCTGAATTGGCGCAATTGAACCAGTTATACAATTCAAATCGAGCTGAATTATTTGTTCTTTATGGCCGCCGCCGGGTTGGAAAAACCGAATTATTGCGCGAGTTTTGCGCTGATAAATTCCACCTCTTCTTTGTTGCAACACTCAGCAACGACAGCGAGCAGCTGGCAACTTTCTCTCAACAAATTTATGGATTTCTGCATGCTGAAGTGCCGGCTGGTTTTACCTATCCTTCATGGGAAGCTGCTTTTCAGGCTTTGGCCGAACTGCCTGCGCAGCCTCGCCCGGTGGTAGTGATGGATGAATTAACTTATCTCATCACCGGAAACAAAGCCATCCCATCTATTTTGCAGAAGGTCTGGGACGAGAAGTTGAAAAATACCAATTTGCTGCTGGTTTTGTGCGGCTCCTATATTGGCATGATGGAAACAGATGTATTGGGTTATCAGGCGCCACTCTACGGGCGGCGAACTGCCAGCACGCTGCTTCGACCGTTGAATTTGCCGGCTTCAGCCTTGTTTTTTCCAAACTATTCTGCTGAGTCCCAGTTCATGGCCTGGGCCATCCTGGGAGGCATGCCCTATTATCTGCGTACATTTAGTGACCATCAGGATATTCATGTCAACATCTTGCACCAGATTTTGGATGCCCAGGCGGGGCTCCTTTACAATGAACCGCGTTTGTTACTACTGGAAGAGCTGCGCGAACCCCGCAACTACTTTTCCATTTTACGCGCCATTGCGCAGGGCCGGACAAGATTGAATGAAATTACACAATCTTCTGGCGTTGGCGAAATGACCTCTGTGGCTCGTTATCTGGATATCCTGCAGCAGATGCACCTGGTTACCCGGCGGGTTCCTGTTACAGAGAGCCAACCCGAAAAGAGTAAAAAAGGCATTTACCAGATCGATGATCACTTTTTGAGATTTTGGTTTCGATACGTTCACCCCAACCAGAGCGGGCTGGATCTTGGACTTGCCGATGCCATTCTGGGGCAGCGGATACAACCCGACCTGGATAATTTTCTGGCAATTGCTTTTGAAGAAGCGTCGCTGGCTTTTGTGGCCTATCTGGCAGCAGCTGGTAAATTGGATTTCCTGCCAGAACGTATCGGCGGCTGGTGGGGGCGGGATGCGGAAATAGATGTTCTGGCGATCAGCCCTATTGAAGGGGCCGCACTGGTGGGTGAATGTAAGTGGTCGATTAATCCGGTTGGCATCGATGTTATGGCGGACCTCAAACTGAAAGCACGGATTTTAGTCAGAGATTATGGCCTTCAGAAAATTCAATACATCCTTTTCTCGCGTTCAGGCTATACACCTGTCCTGGTGGAACAGGCTGCAGCTGAGGGTATCCGGTTATTTACTGTGGCTGCCTTGGTAAATCCAGCCTGACGGATCCTTGGCGTTGGGGGAAATTTTTTTGCGCCGGGCCAACTCAGCCCTTTGCTCTCGGCTTGAGAAATGCTCCCCGCCCGGTTCCAACTGGAGCCCGTCAAGTATTGATTACTCAGCCAGACCCGGTTAAGGCTTTCGAGATTGCGCCACATCCATAACCTTGAGCAGCTGCATCAATTATTTGACTCCCATGCGCCTGACCACAGACACCAGCTGCCGGATACGCGGGAGGAATCGGATTGTGCTATACTCAACTTTAAGAAAGACGTTCATTTTACAGCGATCCTTCTTTTACCATTGAAGTGGTTACCCCACCCGCTAAAGCGGAGTGGTTTCCGCCGCGAAGAATTATGAAAAATAAACTTGTTGAGCAGGCAAAGCACGAGTATACCCCCCGGCAGCGGCTGATTTTTCTGCTGTTTTTGGCACCTGTATTTCTTGGTCTGCTGCCCGGACTGTTTCTTGCATTGGGATCAAGCCTTGATCGCTGGCTGCAGCTGCCCCAGATTCCTACTCAACCCTTCAACATCATCCTGGGCGCAGTGTTGATCCTGCCGGGAGGGGCCTTTGCCCTCTGGTCGATCTACCGCCAGTACACCATTGGGCGCGGTACGCCTGGGCCGCTGGTGGCCACTCAGCAGCTGGTTGTCCAGCCGCCGTACACCTACTGCCGCAATCCGATGGCTTTGGGGACCATCCTTGCCTATCTGGGCGTGTCCGTCCTCTGCCGGACGCCGGGTGGGATGGCCGTGGTGCTGCTGTTTTCAGGCCTGTTACTGATTTATATCAAGCAGGTTGAAGAAGAAGAGATGATTTTGCGTTTTGGACCACCGTATCTGGCTTACAAGGAAAGAACCCCTTTCCTGATCCCGCACTTCACACTGAAATCCAATCAGAAGCCGCCGGATTGATGCCGCCTGACGGCCAATGGCCATGAAAACACCCTGGCAAATTTTACCTTGCCGGGACTGCCCTCAATTACTCCAATGGATGCCCGAATAATTCCCGGACGTAGCCCATGAATTTATAGACATCGGCAAAATTGCTGGCCAGGCCCACCGAAATGCGCACTGCCCCGGTGTTTTTGCCATCAATGCAGATGCGTAATCATCCAGGGTCAAGCGCTCGGTGCTTTGCGAGAAACAGGTCATCAATTCGGGCTGGGAAATCTCCAGGGCCACTTCCCCGGCACCAGGATTGCAGAAACAACCGGTGCGGATGGAGATATTGGCCAGGTTGGTGCGTTGTTCGACCTTGCGGTGATCCACCAGGTGATTGTGGCCATCGTAGAAGTTCAAGGTGATGGTTCCGCCGCGCCGGTCTGTGTGGAGGGGCCCATAGATCCGGGCGCCCTCGTGTCCCAAATCATCCTGGAGATTTGAGAGACTATCCAGCAGATAGCCGGTCAGGCAGTGCACCCGGGTGTGGATGATATCCAGTCCGACCGATTGCAGATAACGCAGGCCGATTTCAACCGCCGGAAGCCCCAGATAATTGAGCGTGCCTTCCTCAAAAGCGGCTTCTCCGGGAGCCAGGTAATATTTATCCCCCTGTACCGAGGCCACTGTGATGGTTCCTCCAGCAAACCACGGTCGGTGCAGCAGACCCAGGGCCGACCGGCGAGCCACCAGGCAGCCAATCCCGGTGGGATACCCAAACATCTTGTAAAACGAAATGGGCATGAAGTCCGGTTTGACCTGGCTGAGATCCAGCCGGTTGGTGGGAACAAACGCCGCACCGTCAAGCAGCACGTACCAACCTCTGGCATGGGCCCGCTCTATCCAATCCAGCGGGTGCTGGACACCTGAGAAATTGGACTGTGCCGGGAAGGCGAATAGATTCTGGTTGCCGGGTTGAATCAGGCTCAGATGGTCATCCATCTGCCCATCATCCACCCGCAGTTCTGGCAGACAGACGGGAATGTAGGTCACCTGCGCCCCGCGGGCGCGCGCAAACTCGCGAATCCCGTTGACTGAATTGTGATTATCGAAAGTGAGCAGGTAACGGCTGCCGTTGGAGAAGGGGAAGGATTCCCCCACCAGTTTCAAGGCCCCACTCGCATTGGAGGTGAAAATGACTACATATTCCTCGGGTGAAGCATTGAAATATTCCAGTACTGCTTCACGCGCCTGTTCAGCCAGACAGGTGGCCAGCATGGAACTGGGGTTGGAGGAATGGGGGTTGCCAAAGACGTTATCCCGCAGCAGAGCCATATGCTGCTGAATTTGCGATTCGGCATACAAACCGCCCCCCGTGTAATCCAGGTACACCATTCCCTGGCGGTCCAGCCGGGCGTATTCGGTTTGACGCAGTTCATCCAATCGGGTGGTGGTCAGATAATCCGGATAATTTTGCACAAACTGTGCAAAGGCTTTTTCATAGTCAGCGGTGGGGGTGATTGTTTCCATGGCTCGTCCTAATATAAACAATATACCGGCTCTACTTTGACATTTTGCCCGACGGGCAATCCGGGGCTGATTGCCCCATCAATTGATTCGCATAGGCGTATAAGGCGGCGGATCCACCTGTGTGCCAGAAGATAACGTTCTCATCTCGTGAGAACTGACCCTGGCGGATGAGATCGATCAATCCCGCCATGGCCCGGCCTGTATAAACTGGATCCAGTAAAATACCTTCGTGTCTGGCGACCAGCTCAATGGCTTCCTGCTCCGGGGCCCCCATGATCGAATACCCGGCTCCCAGATAGCTGTCGTAGGCAATGACCTCCTCCGGGCTGAAGGCCATCTTGACCCGCAGCCGTTGGATCAAGCCAGCCGCGATGTGCGCAACTTCCTGGCTTAATTGCTCCCGGGTACTGTCAATGGCGATAGCGGTAATTTGACCGCGAAATCCCAGCAGTTTGGCTCCGACGCACAAGCCGGCCTGGGTTCCGGCAGAACTGCTGGCAAAGACAATCCGATCGGCCTGCAAATTGCCCTGTTCCATCTGGTGGTACAACTCCTCCATGCCGGCCACAAAACCGGCCGCGCCGATGGCATTGGACGCCCCCACCGGAATGAAGTAGGGTGCTGCGCCGCTGGATTTCAATTCGGCCAGCACCTCTTCAGCAACAGCTTCGCGCGAGCGATCCCCGGAAAACACAATCCTGGCCCCCAGAAGGTGATCCAGCAGCAGGTTGCCGGTGACACTTTCCGGGGCCTGGCCGCGGATGACCAGTACACATTTCAATCCATGGCGCGTGGCTGCCGCCGCGGTCTGCCGGCAGTGGTTTGACTGGACGGCACCGACCGTGACCAGGGTATCCGCCTGTTGCGCCAGCGCTTCAGCTACACTGAATTCCAGTTTGCGTGTCTTGTTGCCGCCGGTAGCCAGTCCAGTCTGGTCATCGCGCTTGATCCATAACCTGGGCCCACCTAAAAACTGGGTCAGGCGGGGCATTTCCTCCAGTGGGGTCGGGAAAAATCCCAAAGAAACGCGAGGCAGGTGCTCGGTCAGCATGCTTTTACTCCTTGAAAGTTATGCAACTATAGGGTGCGGATGGGCAGGATCAGGATTGCAATAGTTGAATGTTTGCCCGGATCTGATCCGGGCTGCTGCTGGCGCCGGGAAGCAAGGCATCGTAGATGCGCTGCCGGGAGTGGGTAATTTGTGCCAGCATAATTTTTTCGGCCGCCTCCGGATTTTTCTGGTGGATGACAGCAACCAGTTCCTGGTGCTCCTGACGCATTTCCGCAGCACTATCCTTGAGATCGAGTCCAAGGTGAAACATCCGGGTGAGTTCATCCATCAGATGCGAGATGGCTTCAATCAGGCGTTTGTTTCCACTGGCGTTGGCCAGAGCAATGTGAAACTCCCGGTTATGCGCCAGGAAATCCGTATAGCTATCCCGGTCTTGATATACATAGGTATAACCAGCCAGTTCGGCCAGTTGTCTGATCTGTTCATCAGATGCCCGCGTTGCCGCCAGCCGGGCCGCAGCGGATTCAAGAATCGCGCGCAGTTCAAAAATTTCCGCCACATCCGAGATGGTGATGGTTGTCACCAGGTAGCCGAAGCGCGGGATGGTCAGGATCAATCCCTCGCGGGTCAGCTTTTGCAGCGCTTCTCTGACCGGGGTGATACCGACCCCATAGCGTTCAGCCAGCTGCTGTTGTGCAATTTGCTGCCCGGGCTTGAGCGCACAGGTGATGATATCTTTTTTGAGGGCTTCATAAACTTGGCCGGCCAGGGAGACAGTCATGGTTACCTTGTCTTGATGGGGTGCTGGAGCATCTAATATATCAGTGATATATCATAAGCATATCAATCCCGAGCGGATTTGTAAATAGAGGAGTCTCCCGCTTTTGTCATGCCATCCTTCACCTCCCCGAAAAAGTACCGGCTGCCCGAATGACGGACAGCCGGTACTGGTGGGGCGGCAGCAGGCGCTGAGGCAGGCGCTACACCTGGCAGTTGGGACAAAAATAACAGGTCCCACCCAGGTATTGAATCTTTTCAACCTTATGGCCGCACTCGGGGCAGGGTTTGCCCGCGGCGCGGCTGTCCATCAGACGGAAATATCCTCCCGACTTACCGAACAGATCGATCTCATCGTTGCGCCCACCGGCTTTGATGACTTCCTGCACAGTATCCATAATGGCCGCGTATAAATCCCGACGCTGGCCCTGTGAGAGGTCAGCCAGGGATCGCCGCGGATGCAACCGGGAGCGAAAGAGAATATCCTGTGCAATGGCGTTTCCCAGCCCGGGTATGATTTGATCCTGAGTCAACAGGCTTTTGGTGCTGCGTTTTTCACCTTTCAGCAATTCATCGATCAGATCAGAAAAATAGGCAAACGTAAACCCGGCCTCAACCGGCGTTACGCGCATTCCCTTGATATAGGCGCGTTCCTGTTCCAGGCCGGTCTCATAAAGTTCCATCGCTCCCCACATTTGTGTCAGCGTGGAGAGTGCCGAGCCATCTGTAAAGGTGATCAGGAGATGATATTTTTCAGGACGTTTTGTTTGGGGTGGGTGATAGAGCACCCGCCCGCCACACTCGCCCAGTACCAATATATAACCCGGCTCAATGTTCAATGAAAGCCAGCGTCCCTGAACGCGGGCCTGACCAATACATTTACCGGCGGTCAGGGCGGAAAACTCCTCCGGAGACCGGTTGTACCAGACAAATTTATGAGGTGAATTTCCCAATTGACCCTGCTGGATGACCTTGCCGGTCAGTGTCGCGTTCATCTGACGCGCCAGAATGGTATATTCAGGTAATTCAAACATGGTGATCCTCTTTCTTGGTGTCGAGCGATGGATTGTCCTTAATAATAGGCCTTGTGTTCTATTGTGTCAAGAGGGCATTTTCAGGCGTTTTTCAAAATCGGGGCAATTCCCCCCTTGACTCTCCCCCTGCTGGAGGGTATATCATCAACGTGCAATAACCTCCGGAGGATCGATGTTCAAGATTGGTGAGTTTTCACGTTTGACCTGGGTGCCGGTGAAGACACTCCGTTACTATGACGAGTTGGGCCTCCTCAAACCGGTTGAGGTGGACCCCTTCACCAGCTACCGCTATTACTCCGCCAGCCAGCTTCCCCGCCTCAATCGGATCCTGGTTCTGAAGGATCTGGGGCTCACTTTGGAGCAAATCCGCCTGATTCTGGAAGAGGATCTGACCGCTGAACAGCTCCGCGGTATGCTTCACCGCCGTCAGGTGGAACTGCGCCAGCAGATCGAGGAGGGCCAGGAAATGTTGGCCCGTGTGGAAGCCCGGCTACAACAAATTGATTTGGAGGGACAAATGACTAAATTGGATGTGGTTATCAAACATGTGCCGTCCATCTGGGTGGCCTCGGTGCGGGGCGTCATAGCCGCCTATCCGGAACAAGGCGCACTTTGGAATGAGCTGGAAACCGCACTGCGGTTAAAGGGTATCAAGCCCAACGGTGCCTGTTTTACCATCTACCATGACGACGAATATGTTGACCGCAACATTGACGCGGAGGTTTGCGAGCCGGTGGATGGTCCGGCTGAGCTGTCCGGCCGGGCACGCATTTATGAATTGCCAGGCTGTGATACCATGGCCTGCTATGTTTACCATGGACCGTTTCACACGCTGTCCAATGCCTATTCTGAACTGATGGCCTGGCTGTCTGAAAATGGATTCCAGATCTGCGGCGTGGGCCGTGAGATCTATGTCTTTACCGGCAACGGACCGACCCGGCAGGATGATCCCAACTACATCACCGAGATTCAGTTCCCGGTCATCAAAGCCTGATGCCTATCTGATCCTGAGATTTGGCCTGGCGGGTGATCATCCGCCAGGCCAACAGGGGGCAGACAGGCGGAGGGTAGGTGGGGAGACCAGTCGGTTATATTTACAAGTGGGGAAAATATGCTATACTCTCAAACGCAATGCGGCGAATATTCCGCCGCTGCACATCTCCATGAAAAGGAGGGTGCAGATAAGGGTGTCCAATTTCCTCAAACTTGGCGAGCACTTTATCTGTGAACTGGTTGACTGCGACCAGACCATTCTGTTAGATAACCCCCGTGTCCGGACATTATTTGTCCAGGCCGCCCGGGAGACTGGTCTCTCAATTGTGGGCGAAGGCCAATTTGAGTTCAGCCCTCACGGTTTCACCCTTTATTTGCTGCTGCAAGAATCTCATGCCAGCATTCATGTCTGGCCTGAATACAGCTACTGTGCCGTGGATCTTTTTACCTGCGATTTATCTGCTCCAGCAAACTCTTTTTTTGAACAGCTAAAATTGTTGTTTGAGGCTGGCGCGATGCATGTCCAGATGATTGAACGGGGTATCCCGGCAACGATTGAACTGCCAGCACATTCCGGTCAAAACGGGTGATGTATCCCCGCCCAACTTCAGCGATGCAGTCCAGGGACATCTAAGGTCGTTGGATCGTTGATATCCCTCCCGTCCATTCTCGTGGACATTTCTGTCAGGGAATGGCAATATTAGGTTGTCAGCGGTGAGGTACGCTGCCAGCAGAATGACATCAATTTTATAAGGAGGATGGCTGCGCTCAATAGAGTGCCCTCCCGCGGAATCGGGAGGAGGTTGTCAACAGGAACGATGAATACACAGGATTTTTGGGTTACGGAAGATTTGTATGGCATATACCGCTCATCCATGCGGTATCTGGAACTGCTGCACGACGAACAGACAGCGTTCCAGCACATTCAAGTTTATAAAACTGCTTATTTCGGCCAGGCCCTGCTGCTCGATGAAATCGTCCAGCTAACTGAACTCGATAATGCGGGTTATCACGAAATGATGGTCCACATCCCCATGCTGGCCTGCCCACAGCCGCGCCGGGTGTTAATTGTCGGCGGTGGAGATGGCGGTACCCTGCAGCAGGTGCTGCGTTATCCATCCGTTGAGCAGGTGGTGATCTGCGAACTGGACCGGCGGGTGGTGGAGGTTTGTGCTGAGTATTTTCCTGCATTTGGCCGCCCCTTTGATGACCCGCGCGCCAACCTCATCATTCAGGACGCTTTTGTTTACTTGCAGGAGACGGACCTCAAGTTTGATGTCATCATTGCCGATACCACTGATCCGGTGGG
>DAOQTN010000023.1:0-2007 GCA_035340555.1 Anaerolineaceae bacterium
ATCAACTTGCTGCCCGAGCCGCTGCGGATCACCGCTGTACCAGGTTCCGGCTATAGGAGAAGGGCGCAAGTCGCTGTGAGCAGCCATAAGTCTTTTTTACGGCAGAACATTCCAGGGGTTTACAAAGTTCCCGTTATAGCGCAGTTCAAAGTGGAGATGCGGCCCCGTTGAGCGGCCGGTGCTGCCCATGGCGGCAATCGTATCGCCGGAGAAGACACTCTGACCGCAGCCAAAGTAGATTTCGCTGAGGTGGGCATACAACGACTGCCAGCCGTTACCGTGATCAATCACCATGACATATCCATAGCCATGGTCATTCCAGCCAGAGTAGACCACCACGCCATCGTCAATGGCGTAGATGGGGGTGCCCATCTGACCGGCAAAGTCGAGGCCGAAGTGGTTGGTATCGGGCGTGTAATCATAACCAGAAAGGTAATTCAACACGGTCGGCGATACAAAGACACCATCACCCACTGCGCCGGTGGTGATCACGCCACAGTACCCCGGGCCAAACAGGCGGGCTACGCCAGGGTTATCACGGGTAATCACCGGGGCGCTCCAGGTGATAAACTCGGCCTGGCCGCCGGGCACAAACAGCATGGTGCCATCGGCAATGTTGGGGTTTGACCAGTCACCCAGAGTAGCCGGGTCCAGGTGGTTGCCGGGCCAGTTAACAATGACCTCGGGAGTAACTTTGTAGTAGCTGGAGACGCCATTCAGGCCATCACCCGCGTTCCAGCGGTAGTAGATGCCATCTGAGGGCAGAATATTCAAAACCATGCCGGGCTGAATGTAGTGGGGGTTGTCTCCCAACAGTTCACGATTGCCCAGCAAAATAGATGGCGGTTTGAGGCCGAACTTTTCGGCAATGCCAAAAATGGTATCACCTTCCAGAACGGTGTAGGTGATGACATCGTAGCGGGGGCGCGAAGGCAGCAGGGTATGAAGCTGCGCCAGCCGGGTAATGCCGTTGACATGAACGGTGGATTGCGGAATAACAAAAGCCGGGGGCTGGGCAGTGGGGGTAGGCGCCTGGGCATTAACCGTACCAGGGGCGGCAAGCACAGCCGCGCCAGCCAGGTTATTAGAGGCATCGCCTTTCAAGAAAAAGGTTGCCATGACCCAGATGACCACCAAAATCAACGCCAGAGAGACCACGGCAGTGCCGGTGCGCAGGGCAATTTCACCCAGGCCCAGGCGGACAATTTTCTCCCAAGCCTGACGCCAACTATTTTTGGGCTGTGGTGAGTCCAAATTTTCAGTTTGTAAATCGGCAGGGAGTGTTTCGTCCGATGTCGATTGTGAGTTCATTCGCATTTTCCTCTAAAATCATCATAACACAACGCCGAAAGACGGTCAAGCGAGGCGCGGGCGGTGTCTAATGATGCTCGGGGCGGTGAAACAGGCGGCGAAGCGGCAAAAGCAGCAAAAAGCCAATGGCAATGAGGGCCTGACCGAGTTCGACGCCTCGAGCCTGCCAGAGGCCAAAATAAGGCACTTCGGGCAGGGGGTGGCTGCCCATGCCAAAAACATCCGCCATACCAGCGAAAACAGCGATCACATAACCTGTCGCTACCAGGCGCAGGCCAATATCGGCGGCAATGCTGGGTTCGGCTTTCTTCCAGAGCGCCATCATGCTGATGTAGCCACCAATGCACATGAAAGCCAGGCCAATCAGGAAAACGGCAATTTGCACAAAGCCAACCACCGGGCTGCGGTCAGCGCCAAAGAGCGCCGGGCGAACCCCCAGCAGGAAGACCACAAAGCCAACCAGGGTGAGCCCCAGCCCCCAGCGGATGCGGCGGCGCGAATAGGGCAGCTCTGGGATGGTATCCTGACGGTTATCAGCGTTTACGGCAGCGGTCATCGGGGAAGGGTCTCCTCGAGCAGGCGGCGCCAGTTGCCGCCCAAAATGGCAGCCACATCGGCATCTGAATAGCCCCAGGACTGCAAGCGCGGGGCAATCTGCTGCAGGTCGGCAATCGTGTCCAGTTCCAGGGGCACCCA
>DAOQTN010000023.1:2107-14589 GCA_035340555.1 Anaerolineaceae bacterium
CGCGAGCCGCCCCAGACGGGGCCAATGATGCGAACGCCAAGTTCCCACCATTCTTCAACTTCTTCAGGCTCGGCAAGGCCTTCGGCGCTTTCCATCAGAATCACCAGACCGGTGGGATGAGTGACCTGCGGCGGGTTGGCGGGGGCGGCATCCCAGGGCGCCAAAACTGCATCCAGTTCGGAGCGGGTGCGCACCAGGGTGAACATATCCGGGGATTCTTCGGCCAGGCGGCGGTAGACATCCACCTGGGCGCGCATCAGGCGCCGGGCACCGGCGTAATCGTCATAGGTCTGGGTTTCCCAATCGTGCTTGAGGTAGCGGCGCGGGCCAACAAAAATGGTGCCGCAAACCAGCGCCACCTGACCGCGCTGGTATTCAGGCCAGCCCAGCAGGGCATTACCAGTGGCTTCCAATACGCGCTGACCTACTTCAAGGCGGCGCGTTTCGGCCGCTGAACGGCGGTAATCCCGTCCAAAGGTCAGAATATTGTAGGCCAGGTCTTCGTGGGAATCGATTAGAATGGGCATTTTGGATGTGAAAAGAGAGCGCACCCCTCGGTGCGCTCTCTATTTCAGACAGTTCAGGCCTGTTCCGAGGTGTCGGGCTGCTCGTCAGCAGGGGCTTCGGGCTCACCAGCATCGGCAACGATGTCTTCAGCAGGGGCTGCAATCTCGCCAGCATCAGCGATGATGCCTTCAATCGACTGCCAGTCCATGTCAGCAAAAGCCATCGACTCGACTTTGCGCAGGCTGAGGCCAATGCGGTGGTTCTCAACGTCAATCTTGATGACGCGCAGGGTAACCACATCACCTTCTTTGAGGACTTCCTTGGGGTGCTCGATGCGCTTGTCGCTGATCTCGGAGATGTGAATGAGACCTTCGAGATCATCGCCAATACGGGCAAAGGCGCCGAACTTGGTAAGGCGGGTGATGGTGCCTTCAACCAGTTGGCCAATTTGCAGGTGAGAAACCCGCTGAGACCAGGGATCGGATTGAAGCTGGCGAATGGAGAGGCCAATGCGCTTCTTTTCGCGATCAACACTGATGATTTTGACTTTGACTTCCTGACCAACGCGCAGGACTTCGCTGGGGTGCTGAATGCGATCCCAGGAGATTTCGGAGAGGTGCACGAGTCCGTCGGCGCCGCTGATGTTGACAAAAGCGCCAAAATCGGCCAGGCTGGTCACACGACCATTGCGGACTTCGCCTTCCTGCAGCTCTTCGATGACGCGTTCCTTGAGGGTTTCGCGGGTCTCGGTGCTGGCGGCGCGTTCGGAAAGGATGAGGCGGCGGCGCTCGCGATCAACTTCGATGACACACACATCGATCTCTTCGTTGATCATCTTGCCCCACATCTGCTCGGGAGAATCCCCACTGAGCCGTGAGCGGCGGGAAAGGCTGATCTGGGAAGCCGGCACAAAGCCGCGCAGACCAACAACGGGGACGATCAAACCGCCTTTGTTGTAGCCGACGATGCTGCTGTGGATGCATTCCTTGCTGTGCAGCAGACCGTCAACCTGTTCCCAGCTGACTTCTTCGCGGGCCCGGGTGTAGGACAAAACGACATTGCCGTTCTGATCCTCAGGATTGATGACATACACCGGAATTTCCTGCCCAACAGCCAGGGCTGCCAGTTCTTCCGGGGGAATCAGCTCAAACTCTTTGCCGCTGATGACGCCCTCGGATTTGGTGCCGACGCTGACCAGGATTTGACCTGGGGTGATTGAGGCGACGACGCCCTTGCGGATTTCGCCAGCCTGAGGGAAATCAATTCCGAGGCCTTCTTCTTCGAGCAAGGAAGCCATGTTGGTGTGGTTTTCCACCGGATTGGTCTCGGGCGTTTCCCCCTGCTCGAGTTGGGCATTGTTCTGGTCCATATGAATACAGTACTCCAATGACAAAATATTGGTGTGATTATAAACGGGAACGCTTATAAACACAACCCCGACAAGAGTTTATTATACTCGAATCTGCTGGAGTCAAGAGTAAATTGGGAATTCAAAACCGGTCATTTTGCCGATTTTTTAGTGGCCCCCCATCAAGGGCCGATCCAGTGGGGAAAAAGCGCCTGCCCGACGCCAATCCAGGTGCCACCAATCAGTAAAGAACACCCCAATTTGACCGAACGGCCAAAAACCGCCTGCCCGACACCATTCCAGGTACCCGGCAGGCGGTCTGGAGCAGGATTCAGCTCTTAGTGTCGTTTGCGCTTCTTGCTTTGTCCGGCGGGTACGGGAGCCTTGCTCTGGGTGGGCGCCGTTCCCGGGATGGGTCCGGCCGCCGGGGCAGGCAGGTCGGGGGCATTGGCCCGTTCCACGGTGGCCGCAGCCCCCCGGCTGGGACGGTAGGTGAACATTGCCGTTGCCACGCCGCTGCGGATTTCAGACAGCAGTTCACGGAACAGTTCGGATGCCTGGCCCTTGTACTGCACCAGGGGATCCCGTTGGGCATATGATTCCATGGTGATGGATACTCGCAGTGCCTCAATCCGGGTGAGGTAATCCACCCAGCTGTTGGAGATGATGCGCAGCAGCAGTTCGCGATAGATTTCATTCTGCAGCCGGGTCCCCAAAACAGTGAAAACCGTCTCCCGATCAGCGGGGGCAAAATTAATCAAGGCCTCAGCCGCCAGGGTCTCAAAACGCTCCGCTCCCAGAGCATCCGCCAGCAGACGGCGCAGCGGGGCATCCAGCTGGGCCAGGGTGGCTTCCGATTGGCGCAACCGGTTCCATTCGGCGCGGCCCCAGACCTTGGTCATGGCCGACTCCGCCCCCTGCAGGTGTTTGAAAACCGCCTCGGACACATCGGCAACCGCGCGGTTGCCAAGCAGGCGGGCGGCATAAAAGATGTACGTCAGGCGAACCACCGGCCGGACCACCCGGCGGTGGGTGTGGGCATCAAAGTCCTGTTGGGTCCCCTGGGACATCAAAATTAACAGGGCCATCAGATTAATCGGGGCACTGGCGGCACTGCCCAGCCGTTCAATCAGGGGAGCCAGATCATGGGCAATCTGTCCATCCGGCCCAGCCAGACGACTCCGGCGGGCGATCAGGGCGGCATCCACGGCCGCAAACAGGGTGTCAGCCACCTCGTCCCAGGCCATGGACTGGAACTGGGAGGGTCGCAGTCCCAAATCACCACCAATCCGCCGTTCCAGTGAGACGACCGCCCGGGCAATGGTGAGAATAATTAATTGATCCGCGATTTGCTGCCGGATGGCCGCAGCAACCGGGCGCCCCCCCTCCGGCAGGGCGCGTAATTGTTCCGGGTTCAACTTGATGGGCAGGCGCAGCGCTGACGAAAGCGCTTCCAGCACTTCCTGGGCCCGCACCGGCTGACCATCCTCCCGATCTTTCAAGCCTTCCATGAAGGTATCCAGGATGTCAGTGCGCTCGTTGAACTGCTGTTTGTAGCTTTCCTCCAACTTCTCAAGCAACTGGCGAACGCTGTTGAGGAGATGATCCCGGTCCGCATCCAGGGCTTCAACGGCGATGTCCGTCAGCACGCCCAGTAGATCCGCACCCGGCTCCGTCAATCGACGTTGAATTTCTTCTATTAAGAGCTGATGGGTGTAGGTCGGATAAGAGATCCCTTCATATTGAATGGGGGGTTGAATTTCATCCAGATAGGCCAGGAGCTTCCAGGGGCCTTCCGAATCAGCCAGACCGGTCTCAACCCGCCGCTTGACCTCCTCCTGCAGCATTTCGGCGACATCCTCGGAAAGGTCGGGTTTGGTGAAAACCCGGTCACGCTGGCCGTAGATGCGGTGACGCTGGCTGTTGAGGACATCATCATATTCCAGCAGATGTTTGCGCATGTCGAAATTTGACCCCTCGACCCGCTCCTGGGATTGTTCGACCATGCGGCCAACCAGCCCGACTTCGATCGGGATGTTTTCATCCAGATTGAAGCGGCTGACCATGTTTTCCACCTGCTGGCCGCCAAACAGCCGCATCAGGTCATCTTCGAGGGACAGATAGAAGCGGGAGGAGCCCGGGTCACCCTGACGGGCAGCCCGTCCCCGCAGCTGGTTGTCGATGCGGCGGGCCTCATGACGTTCCGAGCCAATGACATGCAGCCCACCCAGGGCGCGCACGCGGGCCATTTCCTCCATGAAATTTTGGAAGGCCTGCACCGATTCTGAATAAATGCTGTATTGATCCGGCGGGACGTCCTGCAGCAGCCGGTAAAGTTCCTCATCCGTCAGATTATAGAGATCGGATTCCGCCCGCCGCAGCACCCGCAGAACATCCGGGCGGATGCCATCGGCAAGTTCACCACCCAGCCGGATGTCCACACCGCGGCCAGCCATGTTGGTGGCAATGGTCACCGCCCCAAAACCACCCGCCTGGGCGATGATCTTTGATTCCTCATCGTGCTTGCGGGCATTCAAAACCTGGTGGGCGATGCCCGCCTGCAGCACCTTGACCAGTCTGAGCCGGGCACCGGCGTCCAGATCCAATAACTGCAACAGACGCGCCAGGTTGTCTTCATCCTCCGGATTGATGGACGCCATGGTCAGGTTGCGGGCAGCCTGGCGAATATCGCCGGGATTAAGTTCCATTAACGGTTTGTTCAAAAACGCCAATTCGGGAATGGAGCGCTCGTTGGCCTGCTGGTTATTTTTAGTCAGCCAGAAATCGCGCAGCAGCAGGGTCTGCGCCAACCGGCGGACCGCCTCCGCGGAAAACCGGTCGGAGAGGCGCTCGGAATGTTCCACCGAGGTGGTGCCAATCAACTGCGGGCGGCCCAGAATATGATAACGCAGCGCTTCCGTGGTGATGGCCCGCAGCTTGGCCTCTTCCGAACGATAGACCACATCGGGGAAATCCTTCCGCCGGAAGAAAACGGGCCGCTGCTGGGGGTCATCCCGGCGGGCGTAATATTGGTATTTATAGCCCTGTTCATCCCGGGAGGTCACCTCGATGTATCGCGCCTCCGGCCCCATGGCCTGGTATTCCAGGTTGGTGGGGATCTGAAAGACATCCAATTTATAGATCTTGGCAAATTCCTCCGACTCGGTCTTGGCCGTGCCGGTCATGCCGCAGAGTTTTTCGTACATGCGGAAGTAATTCTGGATGGTGATGGTGGCATAGGTGACATTTTCAGGCTCCACGCGGACGCCTTCCTTGGCCTCCACGGCCTGATGCAGTCCTTCAGACCAGCGCCGCCCGGGCATGAGCCGCCCGGTGAACTCATCCACGATCACCACCTTGCCGGATTGGACGATATAATCCTTGTTGCGGCGGAACAGGTACTGGGCTTTGAGCGACTGCTCCAGATAGCCCCACAGCCGCGCTTGTTCCGGATTGATGTCTTCAGGCCGTTCGGGATCCCGCAGGGGGATGCCCAGGATTTCCTCGATGTGGGCCTCGCCAACTTCCGTTAAAGTGGCATTGCGATCCCGTTCATTAACCTCGATATCCTCAGGTTTGAGGGCCCGCACCGCCTGGGCCATGCGGACATACCATTCCGTATCATCCGAAGCCGGACCGGAGATGATCAACGGGGTCCGCGCTTCATCAATCAAAATATTGTCCACCTCATCCACAATGGCAAAATAATGCCCGCGTTGGACGCGATCGACCAACCGCATGGTCAGGTTATCGCGCAGAAAGTCAAAGCCGAATTCGCTGTTGGTACCATAAACAATGTCCGCCTTGTAGGCCTCGCCGCGATCCACCATCCGGAGCTTGTCTTGATCTTCAAAGGGTGAGGTCTTGGCTGGATCCACCACAAACGCCTTGCGGCCATTCTCAGTCCGACTGGCCATTTGCAGCACCCCAACAGACAATCCCAGCAGGTTGTAGATCGGGCTCATCCAGCGGGCATCCCGACGGGCCAGGTAATCATTCACCGTAATCAGGTGGACCCCCCGGCCGGTCAGCGCATTGAGATACACCGGCAGGGTTGCCACCAGCGTCTTGCCCTCGCCTGTGCGCATTTCTGAAATACGCCCATTGTGCAAAGCCATGCCGCCGATTAACTGGACATCATAATGGCGCAGGCCGATCGTCCGCTTGCTGGCCTCCCGGACTGTGGCAAATGCATCAACCAGGAGATCATCCAGCGTTTCCCCATCCGCCAGGCGCCGGCGAAATTCAACAGTCCTGGCGCCCAGAGCTTCATCGCTCAAAGTTTCGCAGTTCTTTTCCAGCCCGTTGATTTGTTCAACCAGCCCAATATACTTTTTCAGTTCCCGCCCCTGGGGGTCGCCCCCGAGGATGCGCACAATTTTTTGCAACATGGCAGTACCCTTTCTGGGCAAGGATTATAGCATGAGGCCGGAGGCATGGCAAACCGGAGTACCAAATTTTGGCATATCGGAACCTCCCGTGACATTAAGGGGGCGTCTCCCTGGCCGCTCCTTATCGAGGACAAAATTTTGGCATATGGGGGCCTCCGGTGACGCCCGCCAAATGGGTGGGGCAGACCAGCTGGGTGTGCCCCACCCCGGGGTGTGGTGTCCCGGCAGATCCTTGAGTGCCGAAAGTTAATCACCCCAAGAGTGGCTGAATAACTTTCGGCAGATTAGGTTAGGGCGGCGGGATTTGGCTGCAATTTTTCCATCCGGCGGGCAGCTGGATAACCCCGGCGCGATTAATCCAGCGGCAACGGCACAGAGCGCTTCCAGAGCAGATAGCCCTGCTGGAGCAGACGCCGCCGCGGATCAATGGGCCAGCCCAAGTCAGCCAGGGCCTGGGCTGAGGCAACAAACCATTGGCGCAGACCCAGCGGACGAAGGCCGATGGTCACCCGGGCGGCCTGCTTCCAGGCTGCCATGAAATCATAAATCACCTCGCCAGGCAGCATACGGTGGATGAAATTTTTCGGCAAAACGGGCTGAAAGACACCCGGCTCAAATCCCCACCGAAAATTGGTGCTGAAAAGCAGCCCCTCCATCACCAGGCTGCCTTCCAGGGTCCGGCGGATCAAATTGATCACCATGATCCGGCCAAAAGGATCAGATGTGCCCTCCAGCAGCAGCCCACCGGGGGTGAGGCTGCCCCCCATTTGGACAACAGCGGGCAGAAATTCAGCCTCGGAATACTGCCGTAAGACATTCATGGCCCGGATAAGCCGGATGCTTTCACCCGGCTGCAGCGGGACGTTAAATCCTCCCAACCGGAAAAACGTGTTCTCATCAGCAAAAGGCACGGCCCGTTCAACCCGCTCGGGATCGATCTCCACTCCCAGCACCGGGAGATCGGGATTGAAGCGCCGCAGCCGGGCGGCCGATTCCAAGGTGGTGAATGGCTCCGCCCCGTATCCCAGATCGACATAGAAACTTCTTTCCGCCCCGTTCAGGCGCAGCAGACCCGGATCATACTGGCAAATGAAATTATCCACCCGGCGCAAACGATTGGGTGCGGTTTTGCCGCGGGTGATTTGCCCTTGAGGGCGGTGGGAAGTACGGGAGTAGGCGGGCAAAGGAGCGGTAGGTTCAGAAAAACAACCGATGGGACATCCCGGAAGCATCCGGGGAGGGCCCAAATCCATCCGGGGTTCCACCCAGGTGCATCCGAGGGGGGCGGATCCATCCGGGGTTCCACCCAGGCGCACCGGAGGGGGGCGGATCCATCCGGGGTTCCAGCCAGGCGCATCCGGGCAGTTGTCACGGCAGCATCCCTCCCGGGACTTCAGGAGGGATGCCGTGATCTGACGGGATTAGATGTGAATGGGCTGACCATCCACGCCGTGAGCCGCCTCCATCAGAACTTCGCTGAGGGTGGGATGGGCGTGGACATTACGGGCAATTTCTTCAGCGGTCAATTCCATGCGCTGGGCCAGTGTGAGTTCAGGAAGCAGTTCAGAGACTTCCGGACCAATCAGGTGTGCACCCAGTATTTCGCCGTATTTGGCATCGCTGATGATTTTGACAAATCCGGCATAATCCCCCAGCCCCAGGGCCTTGCCGTTGGGCTGGAATGGGAACCGGCCGACCTTGATCTCATGACCCTGTTCCCGGGCTTGGGCTTCAGTCAGACCAAAGGAAGCCACCTGCGGCTGGGAATAGGTCGCCCGGGGCATCATGCGGTAATCCAGGGGCGTGGTCTCATGACCGGCAATGGCCTCGGCACAGAGCATGCCCTGGGCGGAAGCCACATGGGCCAGCAGGAGCTGCCCGGTCACATCCCCGATGGCATAAATGCCGGGCACATTGGTGGCCATCTGGTCATCAATCTGAATGAATTTACGCTCGGTCAGTTTAACACCCAGCGCCTCCAACCCCAGATCGGCTGTATTGGGTTTAAATCCAATGGCCACCAGGGCCTGTTCGGCCTCCAGCACCTGGGTTTGTTCGCCGGTGCTGACCGTCACCCGGACCCCGGTGGCGGTGGTCTCAATGGACTGAACGCGGGTTCCGGTGAGAATTTTGATGCCGCGCTTCTGGAAGGCCTTGGCCAGCTCCAGGCCGACCTCCTCATCCTCCAGGGGCAGAATGCGGGGCAGCATCTCAACCATTGTCACGGCGGAGCCATAGGAACTCCAGATGGTGGCAAATTCCGCCCCGATGGCACCGGCCCCGATGATGATGGCGGAGGCCGGCAGGTGTTCCTGCAGGATCGCCTCCAGGTAGGTCAGAATTTTCTGGCCATCCGGTTGGACACCGGGGATCATGGCCGTATGGGCGCCGGTGGCAACGATGACGTGCCGGGCGTTCAGTTCCTGGCTCTTGCCTTCAGCATCCTGAACCGCCACCCGATCCGGGGCCACCAGGCGGGCCGTGCCCATATAGACATCGATATTGTTCTTGCGCATCAATAGACCGACGCCCTTGGTCAGCCGGCTGGAGACCTGCCGGCTGCGTTTGACCGCGGCCGGGTAATCCAGTTGCAAATTCTCCACGCTGAAGCCAAAATCTTTGCCGCGTTCGCGCAAAATATGCGCAATTTCCGCATTACGCAGCAGGGCCTTGGATGGCACGCAGCCCACATTCAAACAGACTCCGCCCAGCCACTGCTTGTCAACAATGGCGGCTTTAAGGCCCAACTGCGAGGCGCGAATGGCGGCGACATAACCGCCCGGACCAGCGCCGATCACCACAACATCATATTCTGCCATGTTTACTTTTCCTCCGCAGCAATTTTACTCCAAACTCTTAAGAAACGCCCGCATCCAGCTCAAACGACGGGCAGGAACCCGGTGTGGGCTGAACAAGGTGTGAATGAACGTCTCGGCAAAATCCTCCGCAACACAGGTGTTGCCGTAGGCCTGCCTGGGCTCCCAATGCTCCACCAGGGTGCAGCGCTCTATATAATCCGGGCGTGGAACAAACCGGATGCCGCAGCGCTGCGGCCGGCCGCCGGTATCCCGCACCATCCGATCGGCCAGGCCGCCGCCAAAGAAGGTCGCGGGGATGAAACGCCGGACGGCATTATCCAGGACATGTCCCAGTTCATGCACCACATGCCAGTCGGGATGGGAATAAATTTCAAATTCCGGTGCCAGCCGCACCACCCGGCGCGGGAAAACAAAGCTTTTTCCTTGGAGAAACCAGAGCCGGCCCAACATATCCGAGTGGACAAAGCGGGCGGGGAAATGTCGCCGCACCAGGGTATCACCATCCCGTTGATTCAGGGTCTGGATGTAGTTTGAAATTTTATCACCGGCCTGCAGGATCGCTGTCAGGGCGGCAGTGTTCCAAAAACCGACCATCTGCCAGCCAAAGCGCTGCTGGATTCGGGAAACCAGGGGATCAATCCGGATTACGTCCACTGCTCCAACACCTCAACAATTTTCGCCAGGAATCCGTCCCCGGAAGAACCATCCAGGATGCGGTGATCAAACGTCAGGGAGAGGTACACCATCGGGCGGACAGCAATTGCGTCCCCTTCAACAACAACCGGCCGCTTCTTGATGGTTCCAACCCCAAGGATGGCACACTGGGGTTGATTAATCACCGGCATGGCAAAAAGGGATCCGCCAATGCCGTGGTTGGTGATGGTAAAGGTGCCGTCCCGGACCTCGTCGGGCTGCAGGCGGTGGGCCCGGGCCCGGGCAGCCAGGTCATTGATGGACCGGGCCAGTCCCAACAGGGACAAATTGTCGGCCTGCTTGATGACGGGAACAATCAGGCCCTCGTCGCCCAAGGCGGTCGCCATGCCAATGTTGATGGGGCCGTGAATCCAGACACCCTGGTCGGTCCAGGACGAATTGACCAGCGGAAAGGCGCGCAGTGCGGCGGCGGCGGCAGCCACAAAATAGGCCGTGAAGGTGAGATTCGAGCCGCTGCGCTCAAATTCCGCCTTGTTGGCCTGACGGTGGGCCACCACCCGGCTGAGATCCGCCTCCATGATGGTACTGACATGGGGGGAGGTGTGCTTGCTCATGACCATATGCTCGGCAATGGCCTTGCGCATGGTGCTGAGGGGCACCAACCGGCCACCGGCAAGCGGCACCGGGGCCGGGGAGGCACTCCGGGCTGCAGCCCGGGGGTCGCTCTGGGCGACCGGCGGGGTGGCCGGCGGGACGGCCGCCGGGGCCGGATGCGCAGGGGCAGTATCCGGATGGCCGCCGGCAAACTGCAGTTCCGTGGGCCGGAAAAGGTCCCCTTCGCCGGGTGTTTCCCAGGCGGCCGGCTCCGGGGTTGAATGGGGGGCAGTCTCGCCCGCGGACAGGTGGGCCAGCACATCCTTTTTGGTAATCCTTCCCCCCTCACCAGTGCCTTTCACTTGATATAGATCGACCTGGTGCTCCCGGGCCAAACGCGCCACCACCGGGGAAATGAAACCCAAGTCCCGGTCCCGCCCGGTTGCCATGCCGGCCGGGTGGGGTTGGGCGACCGCCGCCGGCCGGCCGGCCGGAGCAGCATGAAGATCCACCGGAGCCGGAGAATCCGGCAGGACTTCACCGGGTTGGCCAATCCAGGCAATAACCGTACCGGCCCGGACCGTCGTGCCTTCAGGTACCAGAATTTTTAGCAGCGTACCGGCGGCGGGGCTCGGGATCTCTGAATCCACTTTGTCGGTATTGACCTCCAACAGGGATTCAAATTCCTGAATGGTCTCGCCTTCCTTTTTCAGCCATTTCGTCACTGTGCCTTCAACAACGGACTCGCCCAACTGAGGCATAATCACTTGTGTGCTCATGGGATCTCCCTTTTTACCATTTGCTCAACTGCCGAATGGCTTCGGCAATTTTTTCCACGTTCGGCATGAACCATTCCTGCAGGGGATGGCTGAAGGGCACGCCGGGAACATCCGGGCCGGTCAGACGGCGGACCGGGGCGTCCAGATCAGCAAAAGCCCCTTCCACGATGGTGGCGGCGATCTCAGCGCCGTATCCGCCGGTCAGGTTGGCTTCGTGGACGATCAAGGCCTTGCCCGTGCGCTGGACGGATTCCAGGATGGTCTGCCGGTCAACCGGATAGAGTGTGCGCAGATCCACCACCTCCGCATCAATCCCCTCGGCGGCAACCTTTTCCGCCGCCTGCAGAGCATAATGGTGCATCATGCCGTAGGCAAATACCGAGACATCACTGCCCGGGCGGGATATCCTGGCCGGGCCAATCGGTGTGATGTAATCATCATCCGGCACCTCGCCTTTGATCAGGCGGTAACCCTTCTTGGGTTCAAAAAAGATCACCGGATTGGGATCCCGGACAGCCGCCTTGAGCAGCCCCTTGGCATCGTGTGGATTGGAGGGAATCACGACCTTGAGGCCCGGCACCTGGGCAAACATGGCTTCCGGACTCTGCGAGTGATAGAGCCCACCCCCGATTCCTCCGCCGTAGGGGGCCCGGATGACCATCGGAACGGTCCACTCACCGTTCGAGCGATAGCACATCTTGGCGGCTTCACTGACAATCTGGTTGTAGGCGGGATAAATGAAGTCCGAGAATTGGATTTCGCAAATCGGGCGCATGCCGTAAAGCGCGGCACCAATGCCCACGCCGACAATGGAAAGCTCCGCCAGCGGGGAGTCAATCACCCGGGACGGGCCGTATTTATCATACAGACCAACCGTGGCGCGAAACACCCCGCCGCGGATGCCAACATCTTCGCCCACAACAAAGACCCGCTCATCGCGCGCCATTTCCTCATCCATTGCCTGCCGGACTGCTTCAACCAGGGTAATCTCAGCCATGCCGCACCTCCTCTGCATAAACCGGGTAACTGCCGGCTTCAACCGCCGGATAGGGGGCCTTGGTCGCATAATCCACCGCATCATCCACGATGGTCTTGGCCCGGGTCTCCATCTCATCCACCATGGCTGCGGTCAGAATCCCCGCCGCCTCCAGGTGGTTGCGATTGATGATGATGGGATCGCGTTTTTTATTTTCCTCCACCTCTTCACGGCTGCGGTAGGTGCGGTCATCATCATCGGACGAATGCGGGGTGATGCGGTACATCCGGGCTTCAATGACCGTCGGGCCCTCCCCCGAGCGCGCCTTGGCTGCGGCCCGCGCCACCGCCTCATAAACGGCGAGCATGTCGGTTCCATCAACAGAAATCCCTTCCAGGCCCAACCCGCAGGCTT
>DAOQTN010000024.1:0-13966 GCA_035340555.1 Anaerolineaceae bacterium
GCCCGTAGCTGCTGCCGGGTGTAGGGGTGCCCGTGGTCCAGGGATTATTGGGATCGCCCGGCCCGTAGCCGCTGCCGGGTGTGGGAGTGCCCGTGGTCCAGGGATTCCCGCCCGGATGGTCGCCGGTATTGTTCCTGTTCCCGGGAGTCAGCAGATACTGCTCGCGCTGCCGAAAGAGATTGCGCATAGCTGCCGGATCGGATATGCCGGCCTCAGCCCACTGGATGCGCTCTTGAATCATCTGGCGTGTCCTGGCCAGTACCGCTGCGCCTTCCGGGTTTCCGCCGATCTGGAATTGGAGGACCAGATTTTGTTGTGTTTGCAGACGAGAGTGTACCATGGCCAGCATTTGGGTCGCCTGTCCGTCAGGCAAATTGAGGGCGAATTGTATGGCCTGTTCCACCTGGGCTTGATAACGGATTTGAACCCCTTCAGAGGGAGCGCCGCCGGACTGTAAAATGGTTTGAATCTCCGCCAACCGCCGATCGGCGAATTCCAGCGCCAGTTTGGACTGAACTTCGGGATTGGAAGCCAAATCGATGCGGACATCTTCACTCCAAAGTTTGAGATTGTACAAAGCTTGATCCGGCTGACTGCTCTGGGCTGCCGCCACCGTTATGCCGCCGCCACCAAGCACCAGGGCGGCAATGGCCAATATTGTTGCGAATAGGTTTAACATGGGTGAACGCTCCTTTCGGTAAGTCAAAAACATGGATTGGAGTAGTGACATCCACCCCTTATGACGCTGTTTGGATTGTGCGGTGACGGTACTTGCCAGGGATTGCGCTTCCTGGAGAAATGCGGCGCGCCCGGACCGGATTTTCTCCGGATCGCGCTGAAAAGATCCCTGCAGTAAAGACAGCTTTCTCAAGACAGTCTTAAATTCATTTTTGGGATTCATCAAATTGCTCCTGTCCTCCAGATGTTAATAATTTGCGGAGGCCCAATAAAGCCCGGTGTTGTAATGCCTTGATGGCACTAACTGGTTTTCCCAGAGCAGCCGCAACCGCATTGTTTTCCCAGCCTTCGATGAAGCGCAGGGTGACAACCTGTCGCTGATCTGGCGTGAGCGCCTGTAAAGCTAATTGAACCTGCTGTTGCTCCTGGTGCAATCCAACCTGGGCTTCGGGTTGCTGGTCAGCGTCTGCATGCAGGGTTTCGACGAGAGTCTCCAACCGCGGCGGATGTCGACGGTAAGAATCGGTGATCCAATTATGGGCAATGCGGTAAAGATAAGCCTGAAGATGATCCCGCGGTCCCTGACCGGCACGCAGCGCCTTCAGAAAGCGTGAGAATGTTTCCGAGACGCAGTCCTCTGCTAAATTTTCATCACCCAGCAGGCGCATGGCATAGCGATAGATGCCTGAACTGTAGCGGTCATAAATCACGCCCAGCATGTCCAAGTCAAAACTTCGCGCACCACTCAGCAAATCCTTCTCAGTTAAAACCATTTGTTTTGCTTTATATGACGATATTTCTGCGATTTGGTTACGGGTAAATGAACATCTTCATAATATCTTAAATTCTTCTGACGAGGGACAGTGATGAGGGACAGTGATGAGGGACAGCGATAAGGGACAGTGATGAGGGACAGTGTGCAGTGGCGCTGGAGATGGTGGGACAATCTTCACAAAATCTTCACATTATTTTCACAGGTTTTCCATGTCTGGGCGGTAAGATCAGATCATCTCGTCAACAACATTCAAGACGAGCAGGAGAAAATCACATGCGCAACAAAATTATCGTGGTCTTAATGATATCTGTACTTTTGACCGGTCTGGGATTCGCCATCTTTTCGCCCGTGAACTCGGTGTCGGCCGCAGCGCCTGCCGGGCGCGGTGGCCCGGGCGGCGGTGGAGCTGGCCAGGGAGGCCCGGGAGCCGGAAACGGTCAGGTTACCGGGACGGGGCCCATGGTGGGAAGCGGTCAAACAACCGGTATGGGCCCCGGGCTGGGAAATGGGCAGGCGGCCGGTCTGGGGGCCGGGATCGGCCTGACCCCACTCAGCGAAGCCGAAGCTGCCGCTCTGCAGGAGGCAATTTTGGAGGAATATGGCGCTCTCAATTTGTATCAGAGTGTCATTGAGCAGCTCGGCAATGTCTATCCCTTCAGCATGATAGTCCGCTCGGAGCAGCAGCATGTCACCGCTTTGGTGCGGCAGGCTGAAAAATACGGCCTGGCTGTGCCGGAAAATCCCGGCTTGATTAATCCGCCAACCTTTGCCAGCCTTGCGGATGCCTGCCAGGCGGGTGTGGCGGCGGAAATCGCTGATGCCGCCTTGTACGATGAGTTGAAGCTGGTGACCACACATGCCGATCTGCTGCGGGTTTATGATCGCCTGCAGGAGGCTTCACTCAACCAGCATTTGCCCGCATTCGAAACCTGTAATCCGTAATCTGCGCCTTCAGCAGCATGGAGCCTGGTGAAATGCCAGAGCTCCATGCTGCTTTCGGTGGTGCCCAATCCGTACTGAAAAGACAGGAACAATTTCCCCATGAAACTCTCAAACCTCTGGAAAAAATTCACCCGCCGGCGCATCTGGATCCGTTCTCTGGTACAGATATTCTTTTTTGCCTTGATCGCGCTGATTGCGATTAACCATACTCTGGCTGAAAATGGTCAGCCAATCGCGTTTCTTTCCAATGCTTCACTGCATGCGCTTTGTCCGTTCGGGGGGGTGGTGACCATCTACCAGTATGCGACCGCGGGCACCTTTGTTAAAAAATTGCATGAATCATCCTTCATATTGATGAGCTTGGGATTGCTGCTGGCTTTGCTGTTTGGTCCGGTTTTTTGCGGTTGGGTTTGCCCATTTGGCACCTTTCAGGAGTGGTTGGGAAAACTTGGCAAAAAAATATTTAAGCGCCGCTACAATCACTTTGTGCCGGCCGGGGTGGATCGTGTACTGCGCTATGCCCGTTACCTGGTGCTGGCTTGGGTAATTTATATGACCGCGGCAACCGGCACATTGATATTTGCCCGGTTTGATCCATATTTCACGCTTTTTAATTTTTGGTCGGATGAAGTCGCCATCGGCGGGGCCGTACTGCTGGGGCTGACCGCGTTACTTTCCCTGTTTGTTGAACGTCCCTGGTGTAAATATGCCTGTCCTTATGGAGCGGTGCTGGGAATTTTCAATTTATTCCGAATTTTCCGCTTGCGGCGCGTGCCTGGCCTCTGCCGGAACGATGGGGCTTGTGACATCACCTGCCCGATGAATATCAAAGTCAGTGAGAAAACCATTATTCGCGATCACCAATGCATCTCCTGTATGGAGTGTACATCCGAGGCGCACTGTCCGGTGGCCGGGACGGTCGATTTTGTGGCGGGAGGTAAATAACATGAAGATCACATCAAAACCGATGGCATTGGTGATCCTGATTGTTCTGTTTGGCGGCATTGCCGTAACCACCTGGTTGGGATGGTGGGCCACCGAAACCAGCAAGGTGCCGGTCACTTATCCGGACGGAGAACTGGCTGGTCAGTATAATCCGGCTGATATTCGCGGATCGTATTCCTTCGGCGATGTCAGTGAATTATTTATTATTCCAATTGAAGACCTGCAACTCGCTTTTCATTTGCCGGTGGAGGACCCGGCAGGTTTTGATCTGAAATCGCTGGAAGCGCTTTATGGCGACCTGGAAACCGAAATTGGCACGGCTTCAGTCCGCTTGTTTGTTGCCCGATACAAGGGATTGCCTTATGAGCCGACTGAAGAAACCTATTTAACGGTCGAGGGTGTTGAGATCTTGAAGTTACAAGGGCACCTGACGCCGGACCAGCTCGCCTACCTGGAATCTCACCGCGTTGATTTGAGTGTCGCGGCACCGGTGGCGGCAACCCCTCCGATCCTGGCGGAGGCAACCCCTTCGACCCCGGTGGGGGCAACGCCGGCGGCAACGTTGGCCGGACCCCAAACGACACCCGCGCCGGTGGAAACCGTGCATGCTCCACCAGACCGAACGATCACCGGGAAAACAACTTTCCAGAACCTTTTGGATTGGGGCGTTCAGTCTTCGGACATCGAACAAGTGCTGGGACGTCCAATGCCTGCTGCAGATACCATCATCAAGAATTATGTTACCGGGCAGGGGTTGGAATTTTCTGCAATCAAAAACGCCCTGCAGACCCTGGTGGACCAGGTCAATCCATAGCTCCTGCTTGAAGTTGACGGCAATTGGCCGATCCAAAGTTGTGCCAGATCCTGGATCGGCCAGTTTTTTTCCGGTGATTTGTCAATCGGGGCTGTCTTTCTTGATTGATCCTGGATTCACCCGGCGGGCGCATCCAGTGTCCGCACCGGCACCTGCGAGGGCGGACCCGTGGACCTCATTTGACCCGGATCGGCTGATTGCGCTCCAGCCTGGCAGGTCCAAGGATCATGCCGGGGGCTTCTGTCGCTGCGGTCAAGGGCGATTAAGGCGTTGGGGGAACTTTCAGCAGCGCGCCCACCGCGTACCCGACCAGGGCGCTCAATGTGCCAATCAGGGCCATTTCCAACCCGCTTCGGGCTGGACGCCCCACGGTCACCCGCGCCTTGTAGAAACCCACGCCAAACAGCACCAGCGCAGTCAGAATGACTGAAGTCCACATGCTGGTGGCAATATCAAAGAACATGAATGGTATCAGAGGAATCAAGGAGCCAATAATGGCAGAAACACCAACCACCAGGGCCGCCTTCCAGGCCTGCTTGCGATCAACCGGGGTGAGTTGGTGCTCTTCGGCCATCATCACAGCCACCCAGACATCCGGGGTCGCGGTGATGGTATCAACAATATGATCCAGTAATTCACCCTGGAAACCCTTGCGGGCATATATTTGCCGAACCTCATCCCGCTCAAGACGGGGTGCCTGCTCAATATGTCTCATCTCGCGGGCCTGTTCACTGTCGTAATAATCAGCCTCGGCCAGGGTGGAAGTGAATGCCACTGCGCCCATGGAAACTGATTCCGCAAATGTCGCCGCCAGACCGGCCACGATCACCAATCGGGGATCACTGGATGCGGCCGCCACACCCAGGATGACCCCGAGCACATTGACCAGGCCATCCTGCCCCCCCAGAATGATGTCGGCCAACCCGGAGGCCCCCCGGCGGTGGGGATCAATTTCATTATGCAGTTGTTGTTCGGAAAGATGGCTGGTTTTAGCGGCATGGGGTTTGTTTATCATAATGTTTTGTCCTTTACAGATAATTCGGGCTGGGGCATTGGTTCGGCGTGAATGGAAACATCAGATTTGGGGGCCACGGTCTGGACCGCTTCTACAGCTTTGCGGGTTAGTTGGTGGGCCTCTGCCAGAGATTGGGCTGGGTCCACATAAACATGAAGATCAATAAAGAGGCTCGGGCCGGATGAGCGCACCCGCACCCGGTGGCAATCGAAGATGCCCGGCACAGCTTCCACGGCTTTCTCAATTTTTCCCGCCAAACCTTGCGGCGCCTGATCCAGCAGTCCCTGTACCGTGCGAATGCCCAACTCAATGCTGACGTAAATGACAATTCCGGCCACCAGCAGAGCTGCAATGGCATCCGCCTTGTTTAAGAAATGCAGGGTTGGCACATTTTCAGCCAGAACGAGACCAATCAGTCCCAAAATCACAACCGAGGAACTCCAGATGTCCGTACTGAAATGCAGTGCATCGGCTTCCAATGCCTGACTGTTGTGCTTGCGGGCTGCCCGATAGAGCACGCGCGAACGGGAATAATCCACACCAATCGATATGCCCATCACCAGAAAAGCCCAAAAAGAGGCCTCCACTTCAACGGTTTCAAAAAACAAACGCTGGATCGATTCATAGATGATCCAAACGCAGGTTGCCAGCAGCAAGAAGGTTTCAAACAATGCCGACAAGTTTTCAATCTTGCCATGGCCAAATTGATGTTCGCGATCCGCGGGTTTATCTGATAAGCGCACGGCAAAGAATGTCACCAGCGCAGCCACCAAATCCAGGCCGGAGTGGGCTGCTTCAGCCAGGATCCCCAGGCTGTTGGTCATAATCCCGACAATAATTTTGAGGGTTGTCAGCCCTACGGCGGCAATCACTGAACTTAGTGCGGCGGCGGTTTTTTCTTGCCCTGCCTGCGAAGACGTGTTTGAGATTTCCAGAGACATTAATCCACACTCCTAATTATTTCTTATCCATGCAAATAGGCCAGCCGCATTGATTGATCATCGGCTGATGGTATGGCCAAGGGATTTGGGATTAGAAATGCTTGGGGGGCGGTAATTGCGGCAGGATGGATTGCGAAGTGACCACCCTCCGGGGAACGCAGGTTTCTCGGAGGGCAAAATCCGGACGGGCATCCATGATTATCATTGTCGGCAGGAAATCATCATCATGGCTGTGCAGATTTATCCGGATTGGGCGGTTGTCAGAGGAGGATTGGCGTGATGCAAAGCCAAAATCGCCGACACTGTCGACCACAATATGGACGGCCATACAGGTCAGGCAGATGAGTAAAATCATCCAGATGTAACGAGCCTTCCGCTCAGGAAGAGAATTAACCATCTTGGACATGTTTAACGCCCTGTTGAAAAAGTGCGATGATATGCTCGTCGTCGACCCGGTAAAATACTTCTTTGCCATCGCGCCGGGATTGAACAATATGCATCTGGCGCAGGTTGCGCAGGTGGTGGGAGATGGCAGAATCGGTCACCCCAACCAGCGCTGCCAGGGTGGTCACGTTCAACTCCTGGTCCACCAGGGCAGAAAGGATGCGAACGCGACTGGTATCGCTGAAAGCGCTGAAAAGTTCGGCGACATGAGCGGCGGTATGTTCGTCCAGTAAGGGTGAATTCATCTGCTGTTATCGGTTCGTCTGATGTTTTCGGTTTGTTTAATATATTGAATATATACTCAATTGTTTGTATTATAAGGGTAATCAATAATAAAATCAATATTCCGACTCAGCGCGCTAAATCTATTTGGCAATGTCTCATTGGTGCCGATGTAAAAGGGTTTGCCGGCCAGGTGGATCGCCCGGTCAGATGGTCGGAAATCTCCTGTTAATTTGGGACGGAGATAATGCCGACCAGAGGGGATCTTCCTGGAGGGTTCAAAGGTACGTGCTCTGAATTTGGCCCTGCTCTCAGCTGTCCAGGCAGCCTCCCTGGAGGAAAGGGGATAGTTTAAGCCCGTTCGATGGTCGTGTCGGACTCCGGCTGGAGTCTGGCCGCAGGATAATTTCAGGGATCTGAAAAATATCCACACCAAAGATCTCCGGAAATTCAGGACGCCAGGCGCCCTGTCCATTGACCGCACTTTGGCGGGGTGGCTTGTCTGGCGGCCTGACTCAGGGACGGATAAGCTCCAACCGGCCGAACATTTGAAGAACAAACCCATCGAGGACCGACGACCAGAATGGGAGGAGACAATTACCCCATGCCTGGGTGGTATGGGTTTCCCAATCAAAGATATAAAACAAAAAATGACCGGTCTGAATCCCGGAATAGTGTGAAGGACTGGAGATGGCATAAACTTCACCCCCCAAATCCCATTCGTTCAGCAGGCTGGGGGCCCGGGTGACCATCTGGTGGGTGGTCACGTCAAGGATCAGAAAATCATACGGCGGCACGCTTTCCAAAAGCAGCAGCTGCGTGTTTTCAGCGTTCAGATCCAGGATTTTATCAATGGGATGGTCACTGGTGTGCCACTTCTCAACCTGACCCGTCAGTGGATCAAGTTGCCAGATTTCGTTTTCCCCTTTCAACATCAGAATCTGGTCATTCACCCAGATGGGGGAACGATAACCACTGATATCAAATTTGTTCAGGGTGGTTCCTGATCGGTCCACCAGCCAGGCAACATCCTCGTAAACAATTCCCGCGAAGGATTTACCCATTTCAACTTCTTCGCCAAACCAGATCAGAAATTGCGAACTGTCCGGGGCCCAGGCCGTAAAGGGCTCCCCGGGATAGTCCCATTTGAGCAGGGTTTTCCGGATATCGGCCGGGTCGCTGATATCAAAGATCACCAGGAACGTGAAAGGTGAAAACTGATAGGCCGGTCCCAGACCCAGAAAAACAGTGTTGTCTGGCGACCAGGTGTTACGATCTGACGAAAAACTACCCGGACTGCGCGAGTTAATGGTGGCAATGGTTCCATTTGGTATCTTGTCCAATGGCAGACCAAGAAAGGCGTTGTCAACCGGCTCACGGATAACGACGAGATCGTCATCCATGGAGAGAAACTCAACATCATCCTGTCCCAAAACGAAAGGGGCTGGAGCGGCAGCAAGCCACTGCCCATCGGGTGAAAGATCATATGCCGGGCAGCAGATCTCATTATCAACCACCATCTCCGTCAATTTGTGAAAATAAGCCGAGTCGGCCGCGGTCAATTTTTCTGTGGGCCGCTGGGTTGGTGATGGCATCCGGGTAAACAATGGTTGGGTTGGCGTTCGGGTTGGCCGACGGGTGGGCGTGGGCGGGGGGGTGAGTGTGGCCGTGGCAGCTGTCCCGGTTGGCATTTGGGAATGGGAAGCGATCGGCGCCGGGGAGGAGGTTGGTTTGCAGGCGCTCAGGATCTGGGCAGCCAGCAGCAGGAAAAGGCAGAGAGGAGTGTATTTTTTCATGGCTTCCTTTGCTGTGGGACAACGGCGGAGAGATCTTGTCCGGGGAAAACCCATGATGACCGGTTGGGAATTGGCGCATGCACATCAGTGGTCTGGCAAATGGAATTATAGTCCAGTTCGCTGTGCCGGTCCACGATTACAACCGGCAGATCTGAGATAATAATTCAGGTAATTGAATACTTTACGATAATTGAATACTTCACGATTCTCTGGCCCAATCTTTTTCAGCGGCCGAACCGGATTGGCCATGAATATATGTAGCACTCGGGCTGGTGAGACTATGGTCGCTGCGCTTGTGCTGCTGCCGGCCTCTGCTGAGATTACGAAAAGCATCTTTATTGATCTGGGAATCTCCCTTATGGCGGGATTTGTCACCAATTTGGCGCTGCGCCGGCTGACGGGCTGGCAGTGGTACTGCACCACGTTCATCCCAAAAATCAGTCCCCTGATCCTGATTGCCCTGCTGTTCACCATCATCGTCATGCTCAGTCTCAATGACAAGCTAATTCTCGCCATTCTGCAGGATGTGAGGTACATCACACCCCGCTGTTGATCTGCTTGAGATCAGGTTCCTGGTCAGCTTGGCGTCGAGCCGGCCGGTCAATGCGGATTATAAAAAAACACCATGCTTCAAGGTGAAGCTTTCAATGCTGTCATTGCCCTGCCGGTGCCGGTGATGATCGGATTGGTGAACATGGCCTTTGGGCTGCAGTTGAAAAATATTGGGCCGACGCGCAAAGCCGGGTACCTCGCATCGGAGAACCGATGGCGAATCTGGTCGGGCGGGCGGGTAGGCGGTTGGCCGATTGGTCGATTGGTCGATTGGTCGATTGGTCGATTGGTCGATTGGTTGGTCGGGCGGGCAAATCCGGGTAAAAAGTGAGCTGGCGGAAGCGGGCAAGTGAAGCGGCCGCTTCCGCCGATCGGTTTATGGGGATTAACGGGCAAATGCGGTGTAGTCAAAACCCAAAACGGCCGTCATTTGCTGTGCGGTTTCGGCAAATAACGCCTGGACGGCCGCCTGCTGATCGTCTCGCGCACCAAGCAGAGGATGTTCCTGCACCTGGCGTTTTAACGCATAAAATTCATCCACCTCTTCCCGCTGCAGGGGTTCCCCCCGTTGCTCCTGGCCGGCCAATTTTTCAAACAATTGGATGTATCGCAGTTCAAGCGCAGTGGCCGCTGCATCCTGCTGCGCGGCCCGGGTGGCTTTTAAATATGAACTGACGCTGGTTTCAGCCGCCAGAAGTTCGCCCAGTTCCCGGGCGGTTTGCTCAATTTCATTCATGAAGTCCATGGCGTTTGCTCCTGTCTGATGTCCAATGCGTGTGTGGTGGGACAGACCTGCCCCGGTATCAACCCCCTCAACCACAACCGCTGCGCAGTGCATTGGGGGCGAATTCGACCCCGGCAGCTGCGCCAATGGCGCGGTCAACAGAGTGGAACAGTGTCTTGACCGCGGCCTCGGCAGCGCGGTAGGCCTGGACCGCCGGCAGGGTTTCCAATTCAGCCTGCAGCGATTCGATGGTATCCCTGGTCGGGTTGGCGTACATCATTTGCTGCTGGCGCAGCTCCAATAAAATGCGCCGGACATCCGGGTCCAGATTAACCAGACTGGCCAGACGGACAAACTCCTGATATTCCTCAGTCTGTTTCAATAACACCGCCAGACGTTCGGCGGTTTGCCTGATCTGGGGGTTGTCATTGGGCGTACCAGCTGACGAACAGGATGACGAACAGGATGACGAACAACAATCCATTGGTTTAATCCTTTGATGACAATGATCGGCGGGCGGCTTGCGCCCGGGCTCCATTATAATCGCCTGGGCCCAATTGTGAGGGCCTTTTTTAACGCACTGACCTGTGCCTGACGAAACTCCCGCACGACCTGCATTTCGGGCGCAAAAAGATCAAAGCCGTGGAAGGCGCCGGGGACGGTCACCAGCTCGCAGTTCACCCCGGCCGCGTTAAGCCGCCGGGCGTAGGTGGTCGCCTCATCATGGAAGAGGTCATTGCTGCCCACCCCGATCCAGGCAGGGGGAAGCTCGGCAAGGCTGACCCGGCGCGCGGCCACCGCGCCGGCCGGAGCAATGGCTGCGCCGCAGGGCTGCCCAAGGTAGGATTCCCAGCCGAACCGGTTGCTGGCATGGTTCCAAACAAGATGGGATTTGGCGGCGGCCGCCGCTTCGGCACTGGTGCGGTCGTCAAGCATTGGGTAAACCAGCAGCTGGAAGACCGGGTGGATTTCACCGCGATCGCAGGCCAATTGGGCCAGCGCTGCCGCCAGACCGGCGCCGGCGCTGTTCCCACCGATGGCAATCAGCTCCGGGTTAATCCCCAGTGACCTGGCCGCGGCAGTCAGCCACTGCAGTGCGGCGTAACAATCTTCGAGCGGGAGCGGAAAGGGATGCTCCGGGGCAAGCCGGTAATCCACCGAAACAACCACCAGCCCGGCTTCCTGAATGAACGGGCGGACATAAAAATCATCCTGCTCCGGTGTCCCCATGACATACCCCCCCCCGTGCATCCACAGCAGCACTGGCGACCCGGGCGGGACCTGTCTGGGTTGATAGATACGCAAACGGATTTGAGAGCGATCCTGACCGGAAATGACGGTATCATTTATCCGGATATCAGGTGGGATCAGGGGCGCTTTCATCACCCATTTGGCAACGAATTCCAGCGCCCAGCGAGGCGCCTTGGTCAGCCCTCCCATGAATTGCCGTGACAGTTGGATGGTGCGGGCGTTGATTGTGAAATTCGGCATTCGCCGGGCGATTTGTCTCATCTGAGGGGACATCGGATCAGCCGGGTTCGTCATGGTTCAACCTGTCGATTACTCTGATATTGGCGTGCTGTCCGAAATCCACTCCACAACAGGTAACCGGCCACCATCATGGATCCCAGCAGGTCAATATAACGCGTCAGGGGGTGGGTGGGGGCAATCGCCACGGCAGACAGAGCGGTCGTGACGCACAGATCGACCGTGGTCTTGGCCCGGTACAACTGCTGTTGCGCTGCAATCACCGCGCTGTAATGCTCGTGAGTCAAGACGGTGTAGCGCCGCCAAAACCAACCGTTGGTCAGCAGACCCAAAACAGCGATGACCAGCCCCGATAGGACATTACCGCCCGGTTCAAAGGACGACCATCGCGATAGCGTCACGCCCAGTAAAATCACCCCGGAACAAGCCATGGCCCCGGCAGTGCTCAATCCGGCCGCTCGCTCCAATTGCGCTTGACGAGAATCTGTCACTGTCCCACTGCGGTGCAGGCGGTGAAAAACCCACCATGAAATAAAAATCGCCACCAGTTCCACGCCACGCCGGAGAAAGTCGGCCAGCTGGGTGGTGGAATGGCTGGTCAGCAGAGCAATCCCGGTCACCAACGGGCCCGGGGCGCTCAGCAGCAGGGATGTCAGTAGTGTTTTTTCACGACTGGCGGATTGTTCTTTGGATAAGGCGGTCATGGCTTATCCCCCCAAATAAGAATAAAACATCATCAAGGATAGAACGGCGAGACCTGTTGAGATGGGCACGGTCAAGGTATCACTCCCCCGGTTGGAGAACAGTTCCACAACGGCGCTGACCGGAGCAACCAGCAGGGCGACAGCCAAACTCACCTGCCAGGGCTGATTGGCGTAGAACAGGAACGTCAGGAAAATGGCCAAACCGGCGGTAAAGAACATGGCTTGGGTTCCCTCCAGTGTCTTTGGGCCATCGATTTTGGGATGCCGAATTTGGCGGCGTCCAAATCTTTTGCCGACCAAAGCGGCGGCGGCATCCCCAAAACTCCAAGCCATTATCGCGACCACGGCGACATACTTCCATTCCGGCCCCAGCAATCCCCAAAAGATAAAGATCAGCAGGGCTATGGACATCTGGACGATGATGAGACTCTTTTTAAATTCGCCGGCCGAGCGCTCCACCGCAATCCGCCGGTATAGCGCCGTGTTTTCGACCAGGACCAGCAGGGGGTAGGCGATGGCCACCAGCAGAAATACAGCCAACACGGCCATGGTCCAGTTATCGAAGAAAGTGACCAGGGGAAAAATCGACAGGGCGATCACCATATGATACATCTTGCGCAGCACCTCAAAGGGGACATTGAACCCCACTTTGAGCAGGATCGCCGGCAGCCCAAATGCAACGATGTAACCCAGGTATAATCCGATGCCCAGCCAGTCGTTATCAAGCAGGATGTCGCCATACAGTGTGACGTGGTTAATGGGCATGATGTGTTTAAGCAAGAGGATGTGGTTAAGCAGCATGATGTCCCTCTGTTGTTTTCTTTGCTGGTGCGCGCTCAAAATTCTCGGCGATCCGCCCAAATAGGCTGACAAATTCTTCCAATTCGGCCGCAGATATACCCTGTATTACCAATGCGTAGAGCTGATTGTAGGATTGCTCAACGGCTGGCCCAATTTCCCGGGCCCGTTCAGTCAACCGGACCCGGTGCGCGCGCCGGTCCTGCGGATTTGGCTGTCGGGTGATAAACCCTTTTGTCTCCAATGAGTCAAGCGCGCGCGAGACGGCTGGCTTGCTGATATCCAATTGTTCGACCAATTGTTCCTGCCCCATCTCCTGGCCTTGCGTCAGCAAGTGGAGCAGAATATTCCCTTCTGCGCTGCTGAGGTTCAGCGATTGTAGGTTTTTGTTGATGATCTGTCGGGCAGAGCGGATCATATGATGGGCGTGCAGCCAGATGTCTCGGATTTCAGCCATGTTTCTAACCCTCCTTGCGGGCATTCAGACAAAAGGAGATCTTCCTGGACGGCTCCATCACCCCGGCAATCGTTGAAGAAAATTTGTTAACGCTACCGAAATGATGGCGTATTATAACGCCATTTGGTTAACAGGTTAACGAATTTAAACTTACAAATTTGTTATGCGCCTTGGAGAGCGGGAGAGCGCCTGCAGTGTTGCAAAGGGGAGGGCTTTGTCAGAGAAGATCTGCCGGAAGCGGCCAAGTCACGCTTGCATTCCAACCATTCCGGCGGTCTGGGATGATGACTGCCTCCCGCAGTACAGCCAGCTGGCTCCCGGCAGCTGGCTGGCGATTCCCGGGATGGACCGCTCAGGTGTTGACCGCCGCTTTCCCCGTCCCGCGCCTAGATCTGTCCCGGACCCGTGCCCGGATCTGTCCCGTGCCTGTGTCTGGAACCGCGCCCGGACCTGTCTTGTGCCTGTGCCCGGACCCGGACCCGGACCCGGACCCGGACCTGGGCTCGTCACGGGCGGTCTGGACCGGCAGAGGTTGGAATGGACTGGAGGCCAAAGCTATTACTGCCTTGACCTCCAGTTGAGAGTGCGCCGGGTTGCGGAAATCGAGAGGATTTAGAAAGCCTGGTCGGGCTTCCAGACCTTCCACACTTTGCCAGCCAGATCGGGGCCGG
>DAOQTN010000025.1:0-5550 GCA_035340555.1 Anaerolineaceae bacterium
TACCTTCCGGAGCTTGATTTACCCCAATGTCCGAACTTTTGTCTGAACCTCAGGTTAATGCCTTTTAATCTTGGGATTTATCCAGCTAATGACAGAAGACCTGCCCCAGTCTCCCACCGTAAATCCATCTCCAGACAATCCCACCCCGCGCCGGCGGGTCATGACACGCGACGCGTTGAATGACCTGCTGGGCAGCCTGGATGCCCCTGTCGGAACAAACCTGCCATCGGTGCCGGCCATGCCACCTGCGGCCGGCACCGATGCCGCCCCCACCCTGCCTGCGGCCGGCGCCGATGCCGCCCCCACCCTGCCTGCGGCAGATGCCGGTGGCCGGTCGGGCGATCAGGATACCCCACCGGCACCCCGCCGGGGGACAGCGGCCCTGGCTGATTTATTTGCCGGTGCTGATGCCGCGCCCACCCTGTCCGCGGCAGATGCCGGTGCCCGGTCGGGCAGTCAGGATACCCCACCGGCACCCCGCCGAGGGACGGCGGCCCTGGCTGATTTATTTGCCGGCACCGATGCGCCCACTGCTTCGGCTCAAGTTGAAGCGCTGGTTCTACCGCAGAACTTGCAACGCTATCTGTCGCCTGATTTATGGCGGAAGCTGAACAGTGACTCATCCCGTCAAGGGGTTCTGTTCAATGCGTTGGATCGGCTGCGCTCGATCCTGTATCAACTATCCACTTTCCTGCCAGCCAACCTGGCGCAGGAAAAGATGAATCGTCCCGTACCGGGTCTGGTCAATGGCCGGATATTGACCGGCAGCCTCCTGTTTGCCGATGTCAGCGGTTTCACGGCACTGTCCGAACGCTTGGCCGGCCTGGGTGATGAAGGTGCCGAGCGGTTGACTGGCATGATCAATCGCTATTTCATAAAAATGCTGGAGATCCTGTCGTGGTCCGGTGGGGTGCTGCTGAAATTCGCCGGCGATGCCACCTTGGCCTTCTTTCCGGAACGTCCCAACCAGGAGCAGGCCGGTTGGGCCCTGCGAGCTGGACAGCGCATGCTGCGTGCCATGCAGGCTTTTGCCAACCTGCCCACACCAGGGGGCGCGGTGACTTTGAAAATGAAGATTGGACTATCCACGGGTGAATTTCTGGCCTCCAGTGTGGGATCGGCCCGCCGGATGGAATATGGCGTTCTGGGACCGGCGGTGATGCGTACCATGGCGGCCGAAGGCGCCGGCCAGGCTGGACTGCTGGTGGCCGACCAGCAAACCGTGGATATCCTGGGAATTATCGGTACTGAACGCGCCCCGGGATTCTATTCACTGCCGGTCGAAACCGGGGAAGAGCTGGATGATTTTGAGATCAGCGCCGACCGCCGCAGGGGACGAGGCGCTATCCCCTGGAGTGCCAGTCCGCAGATGATTGTCGCCCAGATGGAAGCTGCCATCCGCCAGATTGAGGCCTTGGAGCCCTACGTGCCACCCGAGGTGACCGAGCAACTGCTGGCTCATGCCCAGCAACGCAGCATTACCAGCCAATACCGGCCCACCGTGGTGATGTTCTGTAATTATGTCGGGCTTGAGACGCTGCTGGAACGCTGGGGAGGCGATGGGGCAGCCAGAATCACCACCATCATGAGCAATTATTTTGAAGCCATGCATGGTGCCATTGCCCGGCAGGGGGGGACCATCACACGCATTGACCCATACAGCACCGGCACCAAACTCCTGGCGCTGTTTGGGGCTCCTGTCGCCCATGAAGACGATGCCCAGCGGGCCATCCGGGCGGCACTGGCCATGAATGCCGAACTTGATTTGCTCAACCAACGCTGGCTGCGTCAGTTTGCCCGTCATCTGCCCCCTGATTTGCAGGATGGCCCGTTGATGCAGCACCGGATTGGCCTGACCCAGGGTCAGACATTCGCCGGCTTGGTGGGCTCGACCAATCGGCGTGAATATACTGTGATGGGTGATGAGGTCAACCTTTCCGCCCGGTTGATGAGCGCGGCCGCCCCAAGTCAGATCCTGGTCAGTCAAAAGGTGCAGGATGAGGCCTGTGAAATCTTTGACCTGACACCGCTCCAGCCCATCCGCGTGAAGGGGAAAAGCAAGCCGATCAGTATTTATCAGGTGGAAGGGCCGCGTGAAAACGCCTTGCTGCGCCGAGCGCGCCAGCGCGACCCCTTGTGGGGCCGTGACGCTGAATTGACGCAGGCTCGCAGTGTGCTGGCGGCCGCCCTGGCGGGACAATCCCAGATGTTGATCTTACAGGGACTGGCCGGCATGGGTAAGAGTCACCTGGCTGATGTGTTGGTCAATGCGGCATTGCAGACCGGGGCCCAGGTCCTGCCTTATATCTGCCGGCCGTATCAATGCGGGACCCCCTACGCGGTCTGGGGACCCCTGCTGCGGACCTTGATCGGCATTGAGGCGACGGACAATACCGGGCAGCAGCAAGAGCGATTGTATGCTGCCCTCGAGCAGCATGATCTGCCACGAGGATACGCCGCACCGCTGGCTGCTGTGATGGGACTTGATCCGGGTTCGGGGTCAGCCCCGGCATCCTCAAAAACGATGCTGTCGGGTTCACCTCTCCTCAACGATGTATTAAACATCTCCGCAAAGAAACGGGGTAGCAGCCTTGATCTGTTTGAACAACTTGAAGATCATCAGACCGGGGAAGACGGTCAAATGTGGCTCAAACCACCCGCCCAATTCACACTGCGCGAACGCGAGATGCTGACCGGTGCGGTGATCGCCCTGTTGGATGGGCAATTGGCCGGCAGACCTGGTGTGCTGTTTTTTGAAGATGCCCACTGGTTGGATGTCGAGTCGCTGGCGCTGGCCCTGGCGTTGGTGGAAAAGCTGCCGGACCGTCCGTTGTTGATCTTGCTGACACGCCGGGGCGAGGAGACGCCGCCGGAAGGCGTGCGCGTACATACCCTGAACTTGGGTCCGCTGGCGCAACAGGGGGCATTTGAGATGGTATCCTACATTCTGGCGTCGGAACTGGCGCCGTTGATCCATGAACAGAGCGGCGGCAATCCGCTTTATGTTGAAGAAATCACCCGTTGGCTGCAGCGCACCCGAAAAATCACCGCAACTGATCTGGAAAATATCCTTCAAATTTCCGATATCTTAAAGAAGTTGGTGCTGTCCGAACTGGAAACGCTGCCCGAAACCCAGCGCGAAATTGCCCGGGTGGGGGCGGTCATTGGCGAAGAGTTTCGGGTCAGTGAGGTGCGCGCCCTGTTGCCGGATTTGGATCCGGTGACACTGGCCAATCATTTGCGCGCCCTGACGATGGCGCGCCTGATTGTTTTGACGCAGTCCGGGTTGGATCGGCATTATTCCTTCAGACAGGCACTGGTGCGTGATGTACTGTACAACAGTCTGCCATTCTCCCGCCGCCGCGAACTGCACGGCGCCCTGGCTCAATATCTGGTGGAAGCAGCCGGGCAGACCGATGGATTGCACAGTCGCATGGCGGCACTGTTCGATGCTGATCAGGGGCATGATACGGTGGCTGCCGCCGAGCGCATTGCAGAAAATTATGCCAATGCTGAACAATGGCTACCCGCGGCCCAGTATGAGTTGAAGGCGGCCCGCCGTGCCCGCACCCAGCAGGAACTGGCGCGTTCAGCAATTGCTTGCGCCCGCGGCCTCGAAGCCTTGGCGGAAATCGGATCATCGGGCGGTATTGGCACCCCGGACGCCCTCCTCGCTGCGGAAGCTCGCCTGGGTCTGCTGTGCGCCCAGGGCGATGCTGCCTTGTTGACGCCGGACTATTCGACGGCATTACTAATATATGAACAGGCTGAAGCTGCCCGCAACGATGAGCTGCCCCCGGCTGTCAACAGTACCCCGCTGCAGCGCTTGGCGCTGACTCTTACCGCACTTAACCGGTTGCCGGACGCCTTGGCCCGGTTGGACGGGGTTCAGCCGCCGGCCGATGCGGCCAACCTGGCGCTGACGGCCTGGGTGGAATACCGGGCCGGGCAACCACAGTGGCGGGAGTCGGCTGATCGCTGCCGTGCCGCTTTGACCCCGGACACCCTGCAGTGCGACCGGTTGAAGGTGTTGCTGCTGGAATTGGCCGGCGAGTGGGCTGAACTCCGCACGGCTTGCCTGCAGTTGGGATTGGTTGAGCATGCCGCCATGGCCGCCCTTCGTCTGGGCGATTCTGCCTTGAGCACGGGGGATCTGACGACGGCACTCACCCATTACCAGGCCGCCACGGAAATTTTCCGCCGCGAGCAGTCCAACTGTGGGTTGACCCTCGCGCTGTACCGCAGTGCCGGGGCTCATGCTGGCTTGAAGGATGCTGGGGCAGCCAATGCGGCCCTGACTGAGGCTCTTAAACTCCTGCCGGGCTGTCCGCCAGCCATCTTCGCCGAGGGACGTGAACTGGTGCGCAATGCATTGAGAAAAAGCCGGCCGGTCTGGGGAACTTGGCGCTGGCAGTCTTTTCTGGATACACAGGCGATCGCGCTGCTATTCCCGGCGCTGACTGCCCGGGAGGAATCATGACCATTTCACTGGGTTCGATGGCCCTTTTTGCTGAACTCCCGCTTGAGGCGCATGCCGAGGTGCTGGCAGCGCTTCACTCCCGCAATTATCCTGCCGGCACGGTCATTTTTAATCAGGGTGATCCCGGTGATGAACTGTTGATTGTGGAAGCGGGTGAAATTGCCATCTTTGCCCCCACCACCGGCCCGGCAATTGGGCAGGCGATCCGTATTTTCAAGCCGGGGGATGTATTGGGCGAAATGGCCCTGATTGACCAGCAGCCGCGCTCATTGAGTGCCCGGGCAGAAAGTGACGCCGCTGTGCTGACATTGGGCAAGGCGGACTTTCGCCGCCTGGTGGCCGGCAATCCCGAGTTGGGCCTGGCGGTGATGCGGGGCCTGAGCGAACGCATCCGTTACACCACCGACTTTTTGACCCAGGTCCGGACCTGGGTGCAGCGAGTGGCGGCGGGTAATTTCCAACCTGGTGACATCAACACAACCCCGGCCCGCGACAGTACCCTGGCTTCCCTGGCTGCAGATTTTGCCCGCATGGCCGCTGAAGTACAGCGCCGTGAGGATGAATTGAAGCGCGAGGTGGCCCAACTGCGGATTGAGATTGATGAAACCCGCCGCCAGCAGGATGTGGCCCGCATCACCCAGTCGGAGGAATTTGTCAGCATGCGGGAGCAAGCCCGCCGTATGCGCGAGGAACTACGCGGCGGTTGAATTGCATTCCCGCGTTTCTTATGTTAAGATAGGGACAAGTTTTACCGGTAATTTACCCTTTTAGAAAGGTTTTACGTTATGCCAACTGAACAAGATGTCATGGCTGTCCTCAGCAAAGTGATGGATCCCGAACTGAATCGCAATTTGGTGGAATTAAAAATGATCCGCCAACTCACCATCCGACCCGATGGCCATGTCAGTTTCATGCTGGCACTGACCATTCCCAATTGCCCGCTGCGTGAACAGATTCGCACCAGCGCCCAGGCCGCGGTTGAAGCACTGCCGGGCGTTAAAAAAGTGACCGTGACCCTGGGTGCGATGACCGAAGAGGAGCGTCGTGAGGTGCTGGGACACTCCGGGCCT
>DAOQTN010000025.1:5560-13829 GCA_035340555.1 Anaerolineaceae bacterium
ATGCTGCCCAAGCTGAACACCGCCAGCCAGATCAAGCGGGTGATTGCTGTCTTGAGTGGCAAAGGCGGGGTTGGCAAATCCTCGGTCACGGCGCTGCTGGCTGTGGCCCTGGCCAATGCCGGGCAAAAGGTTGGCATTTTGGATGCCGACATCACCGGTCCCAGCATCCCCAAGTTATTCGGCCTGCCGCCGGGTGGGTTGCGCGGCAATGATCAAGGCATTTTGCCCGCCATCACACCGCTGGGCATCCGCGTCATCTCGACCAACCTGATGGTGCCGGAAGAGGACACCGCTGTGATCTGGCGCGGGCCATTAATTACCGGAGCAATCAACCAGTTCTGGGGTGACGTCCTTTGGGGCCGGCTCGATACGCTGCTGGTTGATCTCCCGCCAGGCACATCAGATGCGACGCTGACCGTGCTGCAGACTCTGCCGATCAACGGGGTGGTTTTGGTGACCACACCGCAGCAACTGGCTTCGTTGGTGGTGCGCAAGGCGGTCCGCATGATTCAGCAGTTGAACGTGCCGATTCTGGGCGTGGTGGAAAACATGAGCTACTATCCCTGTCCGGATACTGGCAAGCACCATGATATTTTTGGTCCCAGCCACGCGGATGAAATTGCCGCGCTGGCCAATACCACGGTCTGGGCCAAGCTGCCGATTGACCCTCGGGTTGCCGCACTGGCCGATGCCGGTAAGATTGAAGACGTGGATTCGGCGATGATGAAGGATGTCGTGGCGCAACTGGACAAATAAGCACGGCGAAAAATCCCTCCTGATTAAAATTGAACAGACGGCTCACGGAGCCGTCTGTTCAATTCTTTACTCTCCTACCGATTCCATGTCCATCCTTGGTACCAACTGAAGCGGTTTCTCACGTGGGGCCCACCCCAGGCAGGCATAACGTCACCCGACGCGGCCCCGCTGACGCGATACTGCCCGACGCGACGGTAAAACTGCGCCTGGTGGTGGGGCTGATGGCGGGATTCAGGTTTTGAAGCGCACGTCTTCAGTGCTGTTGGCGGGTTCGGGGTGGACGGTGACATCAGCGCCAGGTGACAGTTGTTGAATTGCCTGCTCCACCCGTTCAGTGAGTTCATGTGCTTTGACCAGGGTCAGATTGCCGTCCACCAGGATATGGACATCCACAAACAGATCGGGCCCGGAATGGCGTAGTCGGGTGTGATGACAGTTGATTACCCCGGGTAGGGCCGAAACAACAGCCTCGATCCGGGTGGCCATGCCCTTGGGAGCGGTGTCCAACAGACCGTGGATGGTGCGCAGACCCAATTCAATACTGACGTAAATGACAATCAGGGCCACACCCAGTGCCGCTACGGCATCAGCGTTGTGCAGCCAGGCCAGACCGGGGATCCGGCTGGCCAGCCAGACACAAATCAGGCCCAGGATGACCACGCTGGAGGACCAGATGTCCGTGCTGAAATGCAGGGCATCCGCCTCCAGGGCCTGGCTGTTATGTTTGCGGGCCGCACGATACAGCACCCGGGAGCGTCCCCAGTCAATGGCGATGGACGTGGCCATCACAATAAAGGCCCAGATGGAGATCTCCACCTCCGCGGTGCGGAAAAAGAGTCGCTGGATGGCTTCATAAATGATCCAAACGCAGGTGGCCAGCAGCAGCAGGGTTTCAAACAGGGCTGACAGGTTCTCAATTTTACCGTGGCCGTAGGTATGTTCGGTATCGGCGGGTTTTCCTGAAATACGCACCGCAAAGAATGTGACCAACGCGGCCACCAGGTCCAGGGCGGAGTGTGCCGCCTCGGCCAGAATGCCCAGGCTGTTGGTCAACACGCCCACCACAATCTTGAAAGCCGTCAGGCCGACCGCGGCAATCACCGAGGTCAGGGCGGCATGGTTTTTTTCCTTTGAGGCCACCGCATTTTGCGCTGACAACAGGACTTCGTTTTCAGTTGACATGGTTACTTCCTGACGACAGACAGATAATTAATCATTTTATACCGTTTGCAGCGGCATCATAATACCAAATGTCACACCTTATTGTGATGTCCATCGGGATTACGCTGGTGAACAGGCCTTTCCTGCCAGCCCCCACATCCGAGGCGGTAAAAATATCCGGGGAGGATGATCCCTTGTGATGACGGATGGGATGATCCAAGCTGCTGTTATCAGGGAGGAAGCCGGTCTCTTCCTTTACGGAGACCGGCGCAGTTTGGAGCCCTGGTTCGTGGTAAAATTCAGGCGCTATGCAAGCTCTTCCTGAAAAAACACCCCCACCACTGCCCTTACCCGGTATCATCCCGGCACTGATGCAAGGCTTTAATATTGCTGCCACCAATGTGCATCTTATTCTGCTCCCGGTGATGCTGGATGTGCTGTTGTGGTTGTCTCCCCGTCTGGGGGTGGCACAGCTCCTGACACCCACCCTGGGTGAGTTAGCCGCATTAATATTGAAGGCCGTCCCGGCGGATAAAGTGGAGGCGGTTACCCAGTATTTTGCCCAATCCCAGGCAGACCTGGAGCAGTTGAATTTATTAAGCCAGTTGTCAACCTTTCCGGTTGGAGTGCCAACGCTGCTGCCACTGACCGACTTCAAGTCTGCCCCTTACGGAACGCCCCTGACCATTCAATTGGGGGGAGTTTTGCCATTGGTGGGGGGAGCGGTTTTTTTCATCATCGTTGGCTGGCTGCTGGGCAGCCTGTACTTTGGCGCGGTGGCCCGGGTGGCATCGGATTCAGCGGAGCCCTTTAGTTTGCGAACAAGTGTCCGGCATTTTATCCAAGTGGCAGCCTTAAGTTTGTTGCTGCTGGGATTGACCCTGCTGGTGGTTACGCCGGGGAGCCTGCTGGCTTCGGCGTTGATGTTTACCGCACCGATGCTGGCACAATTTTTGATGTTTTTCACCATTTTTATGGTCGTATGGCTAATCATCCCCCTGCTGTTCTCACCTTTGGGAATTTTCACCCACCAGATGAACGCCATCACGGCACTGCTCAACAGCTGGCGGCTGATGCGGTTTTATCTGCCCACCGGCGGCATGTTTATCATGATTGCAGCGGTGCTTGGCCTGGGGCTGGACATGCTGTGGCGAGTCCCGGGGACCGCTTCCTGGCTGCTGGTGGTGGGTATTTTGGGCCATGCTTTTATCTATACCGCCCTGATTGCGGCTGCTTTTGTCTTTTTCCGTGGGGGCATGAAGGTCATGCAGTCCCGGCAATCCCTGCGTCCACCGATTGAACGTCCTCTGCTCAAACTTTGATTGGAGCTCTGACCTATGACAACCAATAACGCCAATATCTCCTCCTATGGTGCCAAGGATATCCAGGTTCTGGAAGGCCTTGAAGCCGTTCGCCGCCGCCCTGGTATGTATGTGGGTGGCACGGACCAGAAGGCGCTTCATCACCTGGTTTATGAGGTGGTTGACAACTCGATTGACGAAGCCCTGGCGGGTGTCTGCGACCGGATTACAGTGACCATTCATCCGGATAACAGTGTTACTGTTGAGGACAACGGACGCGGCATTCCGGTGGATGTTCATCCTGAAAAGCAAAAATCGGCCTTGGAGGTTGTGATGACCACCCTCCACGCCGGCGGCAAGTTCGGCCACAGCAGTTACAAGGTCTCCGGTGGCTTGCACGGCGTGGGTGTTTCTGCGGTCAATGCGCTTTCAGAATGGTGCGAAGTTGAGGTCCGGCGGGATGGCAAGATATATTTTCAGCGTTATGAGCGCGGCATTCCCCAGGAAGCGGTCAAACCGGTCGGCAAATGTGATCCGCGGATTACCGGCACCCGTACGACATTCCGCTATGATACGCAAATCTTCCACGAGGATGTGGAATTTAAATTTGACACCCTGGTGACGCGTTTTCGGGAAATGGCATTTGTCACCCGGCAAGTGCAAATCCGATTGGTGGACGAACGCTCAAACCGCGAAACTTCTTTCTATTTTGATGGCGGCATCCGCTCCTTTGTGCGCTACCTCAACCGCAACCGCGAAGTGCTGCACCCGGTTTTCTACGTGGAAAAAGAAATCGATAATATCGGTATTGAAGTTTCGGTTCAGTATACGGACGGTTACAACGAATCGGTCTATTCATTCGCCAACACCATTAATACGGTGGACGGTGGCACCCATTTGACGGGTTTGCGCATGGCTCTGACCCGGGTCATCAACGATTATGCCCGCAAGACCGGTTTGCTCAAGGATGCCGATCCCAACTTCACCGGCGAGGATACCCGCGAAGGGTTGACTGCATTGGTCAGCATCAAGCACCCGGATCCCCAATTTGAAAGCCAGACCAAGGTGAAATTGATGAACCCGGAGGTTCAAACCTATGTCCAGCAGGTGGTTGGCGAGGCATTCCAGGCCTTCCTGCAGGAGAACCCCCAGGCGGCGCGGGCGATTGTTCAGAAAAATCTGACCTCAGCCCGGGCCCGCGATGCGGCCCGCAAGGCCCGCGATCTGGTGATTCGCAAGAGCGCCTTGGAAAGTCTGACCCTGCCCGGCAAACTGGCGGATTGCTCGGAGCGCGATTCAAACAAGACCGAAATGTACATCGTGGAAGGCAACTCGGCGGGCGGCTCCGCCAAGCAGGGCCGTGATCGCCACTTCCAGGCCATTCTGCCGCTGCGCGGTAAAATTCTCAATACGGAGCGGGCCCGGATGGACAAAATCCTCGGCAATGAGGAAATCAAATCCATCATTTCTGCATTGGGGGTGGGCATCGGCTCATCGTTCGATTTGTCCGGGCTGCGCTATGGTCGCGTCATTATCATGACCGATGCGGATGTGGACGGCAGCCATATCCGTACCCTGCTGCTGACCTTCTTCTTTCGCAATATGCAGCCCTTGATTGAAGAGGGACATCTGTACATTGCCCAGCCCCCGCTGTATCGTGTGGCTTACCGCAATCAGGTGCGCTATGCCTATACCGATGCCGACTTGGAGCGCCTGCTGAAGGAGATGGGGGTGGGTTCGGATCGGGCCAACATCCAGCGCTACAAGGGTCTGGGTGAAATGAATCCACAGCAGTTGTGGGAGACCACCATGGATCCCGAGCGGCGGACACTGCTGCAGGTCAGCATTGAGGATGCCGCGGAAGCTGATCACACCTTTGACATGCTGATGGGCGAAGCCGTGCCCCCCCGCACCCGTTTCATTCAAACCCATGCCCGCAGCGTGCGCAACCTGGACGTGTAACGGATTGCTGCCCATGCCGGACCCTCAGGATCTCATCCCCCGGATTGTTGCCCGCCTGGGGCGGGATGCTGACGAAGATGATCTGGTGCTTTGGGTTTGTGACCAGACCGGTTTGGATTGGACTGCCGCCCAGGCCTTGATCAATGATGCCAAAACCTATCACGGCCGTGAAATCAACCGCCGCCGTACCCCGGTCCGGCTCACACTGGGGGGGCTGGTCTTTGTTGCTGGGATTGGCCTGACGGTCTATCCTTTATACACATTGGTTATTCAGGTGAACCGCCTGCGGCTGAGTGGTGACCAGGCCCTGGCTGTCGGACTGGTTCAATTGCTGGATCCGGGTTTTTTGACCATGCTGGGGCTGGGGGTGGCAATGATGGTGGGCAGCGGTCTGGCCCTGGGTGAACAACTGGTCCACTGGCGCTCGGATTCAACCGGAGAAATCTGATGTCTTCTTCCCATCCCTCTGCCCCAGACACTCCCCAGGAAAAAGGTCGGGCCCTGACGCGGCAGATTATCGTCCGGTTGGGCCGGAATGTCGACGAGGATGACCTGGTGTTGTGGGTTTGTGATCAGACCGGACTGGATTGGCCCGCAGCCCACAGCTTGGTGGAAAACATTAAACTTGATCATTATCGTGAAATCGGACGCCGTCGCAAGCCACTGCTGGTGGCGCTGCAGATCCTGATCACCATCATCGGGGTCATCCTGACAGTAACCCCACTGTTATTCTGGGACCTGATTGTCCAGCTGGATGGCAACAACCCGGCCCAAACGATCCACCGGTTTAAGCTGGCCTTTGACAACGCCGGTGGTTGGATCATGGTTGTCATGGGGGCGGGGTTGCTGGTGACAGCCGGTTGGCTTCAACGCCAAAAATATCAACAGTGAGCGCATCAGCTGCAATGGCAATCACAGTAGTGATGACAGCCGAAACAATGGCGGTTCAGTAGCCACAGTTCAACGCAGCTCTCACGGCCTGGTAAAAATATTTTCCCACGCAGGAAACCCCTGACTGATTAGCGCAGTGTTTTGTCCGGCAGCCTGGCGTCGTTCAGAAAATCCGCTAACAAGATGAAGCTCATGGAAATCAGCAAAATGCACACCGACGGCAGGATAACCACCAGTGGGTTGCCGGTCAGCATTTTCCGGCCATCGAAAAACAGCCCCCCCCAACTGATGACCGTGAATTCATCCCCTTCCGTGGCCCGGGTCATGCCAATGCCAATGTAACCAAGCAGCACCTCAAGCATGATGACCGCCGGAATGGCGTTGATGATCCAGACGAGAATCACGTGCCGGATATTGGGCAAGATATGTCTGAAAACGATCCGCCCTTTCGAGGCCCCAATGCTGACGGCGGCTTCAATATACAATTGGGTCCTGATCTGCTGTACGCTCACCCGCACCAGCCGGGCCAGACTGGCCCAGCCCACGGCGGTATAGCCAACAACCAAGGTCAGGAATCCATTAAACCAGGTTGGTTCCAGGCTGTAGCGAAAAACCAGGACGATCATCACCATGAACATCAACCCGGGGACCGACTGCACCAACTCTGTCAGGAACGTCACCCCGGCCTCAATTTTTCCTCCCAGATAACCTGAAACCAGACCCATTGAGGTGCCGATCAAGGCTGTGAGCGAGACCGCGGTAACTGCCAGTAAAAAACCCGTGCGGGTGCCCCAAAAGAGCCGGCTGAGGATGTCGCGGCCGTAGTAGTCTGTCCCCAAAGGGAATTCAGGACTGCCTTGTTGGGCCGTATTCTGCACCCACAAGGGAGGCAGGTAACTTTGGGACAGATTCCAGCGGTAAGGATTGTGCGGCGCCAGGATGGGAGCCAGGGCCGCCACCCCGGCGAATACCAGAATGACCAGCAGGCTGAGCCAGACCAGTTTCTTGTGTCTTGCCTGCTGCCAGAGGAGTGATTTCATGTGGCTTCCGCACCCGCGGTTTGGGGGATCAGTCGGGGATCCAGCAGTCCACAAAGGATGGTGTTCAGGATGTTCAGGGTGACCATTCCCGTGGCGTAAATCATGGTCAATCCCAGGATCATTGAATAATCCAATTTCAGTACGGCAATCCAGTATTCCCGTCCGATCCCCGGGAAGGAATACAGCGCCTCAATGATAAACAAACCGGTGAGCAGTTCCATGATAATGGGACCCAAATAGGTGATGAGAGGAACCAGGGCGTTGCGCAGCAGGTGATCGCGTAAAATCCGGGCGGGTGTCAACCCCTTGGCATGTGCGGTGCGGATGTGCTCCGCCGTGGCGATGTCTTTGACAAAAGTCCGGGTGGCCCGGGCAATACCGGCCAGAGGCATCAAAGCCAAAACCAGTGCCGGGACGATCCAATCCACTGGATTGCTCCAATCGGGAATGACCTTCAAAATTTTCAACCACGATGCCAGGATGAGGATGGCCAGCAGCCCCAGAATGAAATTGGGAATGGAAATGACCGCCGCCAGGACCACGGAAATGCTGCGGCTCAAGAACTTATTGCGGGTTGTACCGCTGGCAATTCCCAAGGGGATGCCCAGCCCGATAGCCAGCAGGGCGCTCCAGAAGACCAGCCGAATGGAGTACCCAAAACGACTATTCCAGCGGGACTGCCCCTCAGGCGGGGCGAACAGCACATCCTGCACGCTGCGCCCCCGCTGGGTGATGGATGGCCCCAGATTGCCGCAGATGGCGCCGCAGACGAAGTCCCCATTTTCGCCGTAATAATCCCCCACCAGGTAGCGCCCCAACTGCCGCCACAGCGGCAGATCCAACCCAAAATGCCGGTTGAGGTTGTCCATTGTAGCCTGATCCAGGTACAGGTTGGGCCCCAGTGCCAGGCGGCGTTCGACTGAATGGTTCATCCATGGGTTACCCGGAATGGCGTGCATCAGCAAAAAGATACAGATTGTCGCCCCCAAGACAATGGCGATCCCTCTCAAAATGGTCTTAAAAATCGATTGCACCATGGCTGACAACTTTTGGCAACGGTATTCACATTACCGTCCCAATTATAGTTACCCGTTTTACAGACAACGATGACACGGGTCTTGACCTGGCTGATTGACTGTCGATGGTGGTGCGAGTGCA